>JAVEWB010000435.1:0-2565 GCA_034004765.1 Anaerolineae bacterium | reverse complement strand
GTGCCGGGCTCAGCACGCCGCGCTTCTCGCCCAACGTCAGCGCCAGCAGGTAGAGGTCCACCAGGCTGGTGGTGAAGGCCTTGGTCGAGGCCACGCCGATCTCCGGCCCGGCCTGCATCAGGATGTAGCCGTCGGAGATGCGCTGCGCCTGGCTGCCCAGGACGTTGACGATCGACCAGAGTTTAGCGCCCTGCCGCCGCCCCTCCTCCATCGCGGCCAGCGTGTCCACCGTCTCGCCCGATTGGGTAATGGTCAGCACGGCGGTGTTCGGCCCGATGAGGGGATGGCGGTAGCGGAATTCGGAGCTGTAATCGACCTCGACCGGCACGTGAGCCAGGTTCTCTAACATGAACTTCCCGACCAGCCCGGCGTGATAGGAGGTGCCGCAGGCGACTAAGATGATCTTCTGCAGTGCCTGGGCTTCCGCGTCGGTCAGCATCAGCGTGTCCAGATGGACCTGGGCGCTGTGGAAATCCACCCGCCCGCGGATCGTGTCGGTCACGGCGCGGGGCTGTTCGGCGATTTCCTTCTGCATGAAGTGGCGATAAGGGCCCTTCTCCGCCGCGATGGGATCCCAGGCAATAGTGTGTACCTGCGGCTGGACGGGCTTTCCGTCTATCGTCGAGATGTCCACGCCAGCGCGGGTCACCACCGCCATTTGGTGATCCTCCAGGAAGATCACCTGGCGGGTATATTCCAGGATGGCGGGGATATCGGAGGCGACGAAGGCCTCGCCGTCCCCTAATCCCATCACGATCCCACCGGCGTTGCCCAGCCGGGCGACGACGATGCGGTCCGGTTCGGCGGCGCTCAGGAAGACGAAGGCGCTGGCGCCCTTGATGTAGCCGAGCGCTTTGCGCACTGCGGCAACGAGATCCGTCCCGCCGGAGAGCAGCCTGTCCACCAGGTGGGCTACGACCTCGGTGTCCGTCTCCGAGGCGAAGGGGATTCCTTCGTCGATCATTTCCTGGCGAAGCTGCGCGTAGTTCTCGATGATGCCGTTGTGGACGACCGCCACGCGGTTGCTGGCCAGGTGTGGGTGGGCATTCTGCTCGGTGACGCCGCCGTGTGTTGCCCAGCGGGTGTGCCCGATGCCCAGGTGGCCGGGGAGTGGGGTCTCCTGCAGGCGGGCGGTAAGGTTGCCGAGCTTTCCTACGGCACGACAGACCTTGATCTCGCAGTTTTCGTGCATCACGGCGATCCCTGCCGAGTCATACCCACGATATTCCAGACGCTTGAGCCCGCCGAGGATCAGGGGAGCTGCTTCCCGCGGGCCGATATATCCTACGATGCCACACATATGTGTCCCTCCTTAGATGGAGATAGTAGTTATTGTCTCGGAGCAAGGTTGCGTCCTTACCCCAAGGGTAGAGGCAAAGCTTAATCTGCGCCCATACGTGAATCTGGGCGAGGCTTCACCTCGACTGTGGAAAAACCCGGCGATGCTTTTGTCTCATCGGTTGCCCGATGGCTTTGGGGCATCGTTTTGCTGGAGGGGAAAACAAGGGAGGGGTTTGCTCCCTGACGGCACCCGCCGAATATTCGATCAACCGTCACCTCGTCGCCCGGTGTGGCACCGGGCCCGGCGCTCTTTTCCCCGTGGCAGATATCAGTACTTTTCGATAGCGTGATCTCCTTTCTGTAAGATTGGCCGGTACACTTTTATTATACTGAGGAACGACCCGGCGACAAGTGGCAGTTTCTTGTTTTATGGCTCTCCGGCCACGCAAACTTCGCGCCCCAGCGCTCGAGCGAGATCCTTCGGCGTCTTTTCATCCAGCGTTTGCCCTTTTGGGCCCCGGAACATCGCCTCCGGTAGGACGACGACGTCGCCGGGCTCGTGGTTCGCCAGTGCGACCAGGACATCCGACCCGGCCAGCAGTCCGGCCACCGTGACGGTCTCCCCGAACGTCCGGTTGGGCACCGCGATGACTTCGGTGACAATCCCCGTCTCCTGGCTGAAGGCTTCCGCGTAGCCTCTCAGGAACGGTGCGAAGAGCGTCCCCGTGACCCAACTCTGCCGTGGGCCGCCCTGTTCGGCCAAGGTCTCTTGCTGAAGGAACCAGGTATCTAAGAACAACCGCAGCATGCCCACGCCGTTCTCGATCAGCGCGGGCAGCAGCGTATCGTAGGCTTCGATCGGCGGCACGGGCTGTCCGGCGCGCAGATGCCACTCATCGGAGGGGTAGACGAAACCCACCCCCAGCTTTTTGCGCAGCCTCTCTTGCCAGACCAGCGTTTGGGCGAGTGTGGCGGCGGCCTCCGCATCGGTGTAGGGGCGGACCTCTGGAGTGTGCCAGCGTGTCAGCCCCACCGGCACCACGCAGAGTGAGCTTACCCCCGGGTAGAGCGCGGCAAGGTCTTCGATGGTGTGATCCAGGTGAGGGCCATCATTGCGCCCCGGAACCAGGACTGCCTGGGTATGGACCTCGATCCCCAAATCGGTCAAACGGCGCACTTGTGCCAGGATCTCTGCCGAGTGGGGATTGTGCATCAGGCCAACCCGCACGTCGGGCTCGGTGGCATGCACCGAGACGTAGAGCGGGCTGAGGTACTG
The DNA here is from genome assembly GCA_034004765.1 of Anaerolineae bacterium. GTDB lineage: Bacteria > Chloroflexota > Anaerolineae > B4-G1 > SLSP01 > JAVEWB01. The sequence continues at coordinate 8 of JAVEWB010000435.1, read as the reverse complement.
CTCTGCGA
>JAVEWB010000044.1:0-11612 GCA_034004765.1 Anaerolineae bacterium | reverse complement strand
TTGCTCACGACGATCATAATCGATCTAATTCCCGTAATGTCGCTACATCTTGATCCAGATCGCTTACATCGTACTGCGGGGGAATCCGCCGTGTGGCCAATACCTGGCGGAATTCCCACAGGGTCACTCCTGCTAATTCATGCGCCTTGCCGATGGGCAGCCTACCTTGTGCGTAGAGCGAGACTGCGATTTCGATCTTCAATTCATCGACCGTGAGGCGAGCTGTATCCAGGATATCCTGAGGCAGCTCTAACACCGTAACCGGGTTCATTATGGTCCCCTTTCTTGCTTAAGGCCACGGATCTCATGGTTACTTCTATTATACACGCCCTTTCCCCCTTGACATTCTCATGCTTTCCGTTACCATAAAACCATTGGATGAACTAGGCGAAGCCGATAGTCGAAAGGTGCTGAGGGTTGGAGCCTGCGCGGCGAAGCTCTCCGAACCCCGCCAGGTCCGGAAGGAAGCAACGGTAAGGTGTGGTCTTCGGGTGTTGCAGCGTTTCTGATCCTCGGTACCTTTCGGCGATTGTATCGCCTGTGAGGGTTTCTCAGGGCGATAGGAGTAAGGATCGCCCTTTTTTTACCTGAGTTGCTTGGGTGTTTTGATTGCACATACAAATGATGGGTTTGCAGCGGCGAATATCCTCGTTATTGGTGGCGCTCTTGGTGCTGACCGGCCTTGCCGCCGGTTATCAGGCTACCTTGACCCCTGTCAACATGGTCGTAGATGGGGAACTGCACAAGATCGCGACCCATCAGCCGACGGTCGGCCTGCTGCTGGCGGACCTGGGGATGGCGCTGCGCCCTGAGGATACGGTCTCCCCGGCTTTGGAGACGCCGCTCGAGTCTCACATGCAGGTGATGATCGACCATGCCCGACCGGTTGTGCTGTCGGTCGATGGTCTGGAACGCATTCGCTACACCCACGATGAGAACCCCGCCGATGTGCTGGCCGGGGAAGGTGTCCAGTTGGAAGCGCATGATACCTTCCAGATCCAGTCCTCTTTGGCGAGCGATCCCCCCGATACGCGGTTCCGCCTGGTCGTGAAGCGTGCAGTGGCGGTCGTGCTGGAGGAGGGATCACTCAGCACGCCTTTCTATACGAACGCCACCACGGTAGGGGAAGCCCTGCTGCAAAATGGCATCGAGTTGTACCGGGCCGACAAGGTTTTCCCGGAGCCTGCTGCACAGGTTCAGAGCGGGATGCACATTCGGATCGAACGCTCGACCCCCGTCTCTGTGGCCGTGGATGGACACACGCTGCGCACGCGCACCCACCGCAATCGCGTGGGAGAGGTGCTGGCGGATTCGGGGATCATCTTGAACGGCCAGGATTATGCACTTCCGGCGTTAGATGCGCCCTTGGGCGATGGGCTGGAGATCCAGGTGGTCCGGGTCACGGAGAGCGTGCTCGTGGAGCAGAGTCCCATCCCGTTCGAGACGGTCTGGGAAGCTAATTCCGAGATGGAGATCGATAACCAAGGGCTGCTTCAGGAAGGGGTGGCCGGGGTCCTCGAGCGCCGTATTCGCCTTCGCTATGAGGATGGACAGATTATGGATCGGCGGGTAGAAGGGGAGAACGTCGTTCAGGCTCCTGTCAACCGCGTGATGGGCTATGGCACCAAGATTGTGATCCGGCAGTTGCAGACGGAAGCCGGCGTCGTCGAGTATTGGCGCGTCTTCCATATGTTGGCAACCTCGTACAGTGCATCGACGGCAGGCGTGCCGAAGACAAATCCTCATTATGGCTACACTGCGACGGGCATCAAGATGCGGGATGGCCTCGTGGCGGTCGACCCCCGCGTGATTTCGCTCCGTTCACAGGTTTACGTCCCGGGATACGGGATCGGTCTGGCTGCCGATACCGGCGGGGCGATAAAGGGCAAGCGTATCGATCTGGGATATTCCGACGAGAACCTCAAGCTCTGGTATGCCTGGGTGGATGTCTACCTTTTGACCCCGGTGCCGGCCAACATCAACTACCTGGGACCCTGAGCGCGCGTTATGGATACCACTACAGATCCCCGCCGCCTGCTGCAGGCGTATGACCTCAAGCCCCGCCGCTCTTTGGGGCAGAATTTCCTGGTCGATCCCGCAGCCCCAGGGCGTATTGTGTCCGGTGCCGAGGTCTCTTCTCAAGATGTGGTACTTGAGGTAGGGGCCGGTGTAGGGACGTTGACTGCCGCTCTGGCGGAACGGGCCGGTCAGGTGCTGGCGGTGGAGACCGACCCGCAGCTTGTGACGGTGCTGCAAGAAGAACTGGGAGAACGGGATAATGTCCGGATCATCCATGGGGATATTCTTGCTCTGGACCCCGCGGCACTTCTAGACCTGCCATCGCCTTCTCGTGTTCCTCTTTGGGGACCGCTGCTGGAACATTATCTGGTGGTCGCCAACCTGCCTTACTATATTACCGCTGCGGTGATCCGGCACTTATTCGAGGCCTCTGTGCGCCCGCAGCGGGCAATCTTCACCGTTCAGTACGAGGTGGCCCAGCGCATGGCAGCGCAGCCGGATGAAATGAGCCTGCTGGCCGTCAGTGTGCAATTTTATGGGGTGCCGCGTATCCTTTTCCGTCTGAAGCGTGGGGCTTTCTACCCTGCCCCCGCGGTGGATTCTGCAGTGGTGCGGATCGATCTTCACCCGACCCCACCGGTGGAAACGGAAGATGTGGAGGGTTTTTTCCGCATCGTACGGGCAGGATTTGCGCAGCGCCGCAAGCAGTTGAAGAATACCCTGGGGGCCGGCATGCAGCTCGATCCCAATGCAGTGGCAGGCGTGTTATCGGCTGCGGGGATTGATCCGTCGCGGCGTGCCGAGACGCTTTTACTTGGGGAGTGGGGGCGGGTAGTGCAGGCCCTTGCGCCTCTTATGAACTCCCCTGCTTAGCAAGCGGCTATCCTTAAGCCGTTACCCGTAAGCGTTGCAACGGTTTTGCGAGTTCCTTGCTGATTTCGGGGCCCTGGGTATCATATGCGCTTTGCATAAACCATCCTCTTTGCTTTAATTAAATTGACAAACCTTTGGGTATGTATTAAAATGGTATGTATGTTTGCGTGCCGGGCCGTGTGCCGCGTTGGAGTTCTCAAATATCGCATCGTGCTGGGAAAGACCCTGAATGGCTGCCTGGGGAGTAATGAGCCTGGTGAGGGGTAGCAGAAAAACAACTTGTGGGCTGCCAGCAACCTTTCTGAAGCAACCGGATCACGGGTTCATTTGAGCAAAGGGCGGGACTATGCGGAAATTGCTACCAGGACTACTCATCCTTATATCATTGCTGCTGGGCATTTTTCTGTTGCTCATGGGTCTTGGTCTGCCTGGCCGGGATGCTTCGCCGGAGCTTACGCCTTTGTCGCTCTCCCTCCAGGGACCTGAGGCGGCGCATGTGGGACAGATTTTACCTGTAACTTTGAATATCTGGGGAGATCAGCCTGTGGGCGAGCTGACGGTGGAAGTGGCGATCTCGACACCGTACCTCCAGGTACGGGATTATGATGCTGACATTCCCGGCATCCAAGCCATGCCCCTTACTTTGCCGGAAAGCGCGCAGTTGCAGCAAAATGAAGTGGGCTCGGACGGCGTCTTGCGGTATCAGGTCTCCGGGTTAGGGTCCAGCGTCATCCCTTCCGGCACGCTGTTTCTAATTCCACTGACCCCGGTGGCCTCCGGGTTGGGTGAGGTGACGATTCAGGCGGTGGTGGCAACGAAACCCGATGGTACGCGGCTGCCTGTGCAGTCGACCTATTCTTCTTTGGAAATTGCGATCAGTGCTGAAGGGGAAACGTCGGTCTCTCGTTCGTCGCCCGTTTCTCCGCTGTCTTTGAAGGACGTTTCTTCTGCTCCTTTCGGCCATGAAGAACAGGGGTTTACCTTTGCCCTGTCGAATTAGGCTTTCCCGTTGGTAAAATAAATACAGCTCCCCGGATCCGGGGAGCTGTATTTATTGGCGATCTGTAAGAGCAGTATTACGCCGATGCGGCGTGTTTCTGCTCGATATAGTGGACCAAAGCTTCCTCGGCGCGTGCGATGCGCTTCAATGTCGTCTGGCGTCCCAAGGCTTCGATGCTTCCAAAGAGGGGTGGCGCCACTTTCTTGTTGCTGACGGCGACGCGGATGATGGTGAAGAGCTGCCCTGTCTTGAGGCCCAGATCTTCCGCAAGCTGACGCATTTGGGGCTCCAGGGTTTCGGCATCGAAGCTCAATGTCTTGCTGAGCAGCGTGTGCGCCGCTTTCAGCGCCTCAAGGCTCTGTTCAGGTGTCATATTCTTCCCTAACAACGCTTCCCCGCTGGCCGTCTCGATGTCGTTGAAGATGAAATCCGTCAGTTCGACCACGTCCTGCAGCCGCTTGAGCCGTTCCTGTACTAAAGGAACCAGGATGCGCAGGGTCTCCATCATCTCTGCCGGCACGGGCGCGGGGATCAACCCCGCCTCTTGCCAGAAGGGGATCAGACGTTCGAGCAGCGCCTCCTCACTCATGGCGCGGATGTAGACACCGTTCATCCAGTCGAGCTTATCGTAGGCGAAGACCGCCGGAGCAAGGTTGATGTGATGCAGATCGAAATGCTCGATCAACTCTTCGCGGCTGAAGATCTCTTGTTCTTCACCCTCGCCGGGGGCCCAGCCTAAGAGCGTGAGAAAGTTGAAGACCGCTTCGGCTACATACCCCTGTTTGCGGAAGTCATCCACCGAAGCTGCACCGTGCCGCTTGGAGAGCTTCTTGCCGTCATCTCCCATGACCAGCGGCACATGCACGAAGGTGGGGGCTTCCCACTCGAAAGCCTGGTAGATGAGCACGTGCTTGGGGGTGCTGGGCAGCCATTCATCGGCGCGGATGATATGTGTGATATCCATCATGTGATCGTCAACGACCACTGCCAGGTGATAGGTGGGGTAGCCATCGGACTTCAGCAGGACCTGATCATCGATCAATGCATTTTCGAAGGCGATGTCCCCTTTGAGCAGATCGTGGACGACCGTCTGACCTTCTCGGGGGATCTTGAGGCGGATCACGTGCGGCTCATCGGGGGAGATGGCGTCGGGGGCCAGTTCCCGGCAGTGGCCGTCGTACATCGGCGGCAAGCCGCGGGCGCGCTGTGCCTCTCGGACGCGCTCTAGTCGCTCCGGTGTGCAGTTACAGCGGTACGCCCACCCTCTCTCGATGAGTTCTTCCGCCTTTTCCTTGTAGAGAGCGAGGCGTTGTGATTGGACATAAGGCCCATAGGGACCGCCAACATCCGGCCCTTCATCCCAGTCCAGCCCTAACCAGCGTAGACTGTCGGTAATGACTTGCACCGCATTGGGGACATAGCGGGTTTGATCGGTGTCCTCGATGCGCAGGATGAATTTACCATGGTTTTGACGGGCATAAAGCCAGTTGAAAATCACGGTGCGAATGTTGCCTATGTGCGGATGCCCCGTGGGACTTGGGGCAAAGCGAACACGGACAGTCATAATGACATTCTCCTTCTGTCTTCCCTGAATAATCTTGCCATATTATAACACGTAACGCAGAATGCAAAACGTTTGGGGTTAGGAAAAGGTGAGTTTTAAGTGAGAACATCGCGAGACGCCGCGCACGGGGGGATTCCGCCTTTAGAACTCCAGGCGTTTGCGCCGCATGGCAACGCTCTCGACCAATCCTATCCCGACGTAAGCAATGATCAGTGAGCTGCCTCCACTGCTGATGAGGGGCATGGGGAGCCCGGCGACCGGCAGCAGGTTCAGATTCATCCCCAGGTTGATGATCAGTTGATAGAAGATGTAGGTGGTGATGCCAATGACAATCAATTGACCGGTCAGGTCGCCGGCATCCGCGGCGATTCGCAGGAGCCGCCAGAGCAGGAGGGTGAAAAGCAGCAGCACCAGCACCGCACCGATGAATCCCAACTCCTCGCAGATCACGGAGAAGATGAAATCGGTATGGCGGACGCGCAGGAAGTGCAACTGGCTCTGGGTACCGGCAGCAAATCCCTTGCCCCATAATCCGCCGGAGCCGATACTGATGAGCGCCTGATCCAGGTTGTACTTGGACCAGGGATCGCGTTCCGGCTGCATGAAGTTGTAGATGCGGTTCTGCATGTACGTCGGCAGGTAAGGCAGGACCAGCGGGATGGCGGTGATGCCGGTGAGTCCCAAGGCTCCAATGTAGGTCAGGTTCATTTTCGAGGCGAAGATCATCGCGGCCCACGTAGCAACATACAGGGTGGCGGTGCTGAGATTGGGCTGCCGGAAGACCAGGAAGGCCGCCGTGCTGGTCATGATCAGCGCGGCAACGAATTCTCGCAGCCCGGGGGCGTCGGGTGCATTCCGTGCGAGCAGACTTGCCTGGGTGATGATGAGCAGGATCAACGCCGGAAAGGCCGGCTGCACCGAGGTGCCGGCGATGTAGATGAAACGACGCACATTACCAATCTCGCTGCTTCCGAAGATCAGGGTGAAGATCAGGGTGAGCAGCGTGAAGATGTACAGCGGCCACTGGAGGCTTTCCAGAAGGCGGTAGTTGATCATGGCGGTGATGAACAGGAGCACCAGGCCAATCGCTCCATAAAGGGCCTGCTTGCGCCATAAGTCGGCCAGCGACTCACTGTCCAGGGTGGCGCTGTAGATCATCGCCACCCCCACAGTGGTGAGCGCCAGGACGAGGATGAGAAGCCACCAGTCAAAGTACTGCCAATTCGACTTTTGCATACCTTACTTCTTGGTTTTGCGTTCCTTCCGACTGTTGCTGAGCGGAATGTCGGCGACCAATCGCGCTTCACGCTGGTCTTCGGTAAATTTCACATTCACGTTCTGCGGATCGATCTGCAGGTGTTTGGAGATGACCGCGATGATCTCATCTTTGAGCATTTCCAACATGCCCGGGGAGATATTGGCGCGATCATGGGCCAGGATCAGGCGCAGCCGCTGTGCAGCGACGTCTTTCTCGGATTCACGTGGACGGCGGAAAAAATCTAAAAATTGCATGATTCCCCCTTACTTTAGCGATCCAAAGAGACGCTGAAGAATCGAAGGCTCTTTCAGCGGTGAGAAAGGCACATCTTCTCCGTTTAGACGGCGCGCAATTTCAAGAAAAACCTGCCCGGCTGCGGAATGAGGGTCAAGTACGGCCGGTTGCCCCCGATTTGCCGCGGCCAGGATCATCGAGTCTTCGGGAACGATGCCGATGAGATCGATGGCCAGCAGATCCACAATGGCGTCGGCATCCAGCATTTCATTGCGCCTGACCAATTCCGGCTTGATGCGGTTGATGATGAGTTTTGCGGGGGTGTGGTCGCTGGCTTCGAGTAAGCCGATCACGCGATCTGCATCGCGGACGGCTGTCACCTCAGGGTAGGTGACGATCAGGACGAGGTCGGCGGGTTTGGTGGCATAGCGGAAGCCGTGTTCGATGCCTGCCGGTGAGTCGATGAAGACATAGTCGGCAAGTTCGGCGGCTTGATGCGCAATGCGATTCATGTCATCTTCGGTGATATCGCCCTTGTCGCGGGTCTGCGCGGCCGGCAGCAGGAGGAGTTCGGAGAAGCGCTTGTCACGCACCAGCGCTTTCTGCAGCGCACACCGCCCCTCGATGACGTTGACAATGTCGTAGACAATGCGGTTCTCCAACCCCAACATAACGTCGAGGTTGCGCAGGCCGATATCGGCATCGATGCAGATCACGCGCTTGCCCAGCAAAGCCATGGCCAGGCTCAGGTTTGCTGTTGTGGTTGTTTTGCCTACCCCGCCTTTGCCTGATGTAACAGTAATGATCTTCCCTGCCATTTTACCCCCTTGGTGTCCAGGGTTCCGCAACGATGACGCCGTCGCGTATCATCGCCATCTCGGGTTTGATTGGACGCCGTTTCTTTTCTTCCGGCGCTCGTGCAATCAAGGTGGCGATGCGCAATTGAGATGGGTTCAGGTCGAGAGCACAGATGACCGCGGTGGTATCCCCCATGGCCCCTGCATGAACTACGCCCTGTACACGTCCCCAAACGACAATATTCCCCCCCGCGGTCACTTCTGCCCCGGGGTTGATATCCCCTACGAGTGTGATATGCTCTGGAAAATACAGGCTTTGCCCTGAACGGAGGGTCTTCGCCGACAGAAGGGCATTCCCCAGGGGCTTGGTCGAAGGCTGCGGTGTGCTTGCGGGCAGGCGGGTGCGAATCCCATACATCCGTGCCAGGTGTTGGACGGCCTCGTCGCCTCCCAGAACGGCCCACAGCTCGAGCTCATGCTGCTCCAGCAAGGCGCGGAGCAACTGCAAGTCTTCCTCACCCAGACTCTGCCCTTGTAGCTCCAGGATGACGCGCCCACCTTGAAAAAAGCTCCCCGCTTCGTTCAATGAACGTTCCAGGGCGCTTAGAACCTCTTCCCAAGAGCCGATCAGAGGGTGCAGCACGAGACCTTCCGGAGTCCCTTTTAGCGTTAATGCTCGTTGATCCATTAGGCAAATTATATCACAAGTCCTTTTTGAGGAGAATATCGATTCCGGTGCAAAAGAGTTACTCCATTGCCAGAGAATATGCTATTATCTCTTTCTTGCAATTGGGTGTATAACAGGGCCATTGGGTGTGGCGCACCTTGCATGAGATAGAAATCATAGCTTCAAGGGAGGTCTCAATGCGCACGTTGATGCGCTTCTTGATCGTTCTGGCTGTGCCTGTCGTGCTGATTGTAGCCGGAATCAGAGCGGTGACACTGCCCTGGTTCCCGACCTGGGAGTATGCCCGACCGGGGTTCCCCGCCGACCCTTACGGGATGCCGCCGACGGAGCGTCTGGCGCTGGCGCATACCTGTATCGCTTTCCTTAATTTGCCGCACGATACGGAGCTGCTCGCGGCGCTGCGCCTGCCTGATGGATCCCCGGCCTTCAATGCCCGCGAGTTGAGCCACATGGACGACGTGAAGGAGGTTTACGATCGCGTCACCACCTGGGCGGCCTTCGCGCTGGTCGTCGCTGCAGCAGCAGCGTGGGCGCTGCACCTGCACGGAGATCACGCCAGCATTTGGGGCGGGCTTTCCAACGGCGGCTTGTTGACACTGCTGCTCTTCCTGGTGCTGGGCCTGCTGATGGTGCTGGCGTGGCGCAGCTTCTTTGTGGGGCTGCACGGCATCTTCTTTGAGGGGGATAGCTGGCTTTTCGAATACTCCGATACCCTGATCCGGCTTTTCCCCGAGCGTTTCTGGCAGGATGCCGGACTGCTGATTGCAGGAGCGGTCTCGGCAGTGGCTTTCGCCCTGGCGTTTGTCGGGCGAGTCATCCAGCGCCGTCTTGAAGGCGCAGTGTAAAACCATCCACCGGATTGCCCGCGGAGTCTTTTCCATGCTTGAAAATAAGGAGGAATGCGATGTCCATACAAACCCCTGATTGGGTAAAAGATGCCGTTTTTTATCAGATTTTCCCCGATCGCTTTGCGTACAGCGAGCGCTTGACCAAACCGGCCAACCTGGAATCGTGGGCCGCGATGCCCACACGGCGCGGATTCAAGGGCGGGGACATGCTGGGAGTGCTGGAACACCTGGACTACCTGGAAGCGTTGGGGGTGAACGCGCTCTATTTCAACCCCATTTTCGAGTCTCCGGCGAACCATCGCTACCATACGCATGACTACTTCAAGGTCGATCCAATCTTGGGGGGCAATGCGGCTTTCACCCAGTTACTGGAGGCGGCGCATAAGCGCGGCATCCGGGTGATGCTGGATGGCGTCTTCAACCACACCGGGCGCGGCTTCCTCCAGTTCAACCATATCATGGAGAATGGTCCGCAGTCCCCCTACCTGGATTGGTTCACCGTGAAAGGGTTCCCTCTCAATGCGTTCGATGAGAAGAAGCGGCCTAACTACGAGTGTTGGTGGAACAATCGGGAGCTCCCTAAATTGAGGACAGAGTCCCAGCAGGTGCGGGCGTTCATCTGCGAAGTGGCCGAGTACTGGCTGAAGGTGGGGATCGATGGCTGGCGGCTGGATGTTCCCCTGGAGATCAAGACCCCTGGCTTTTGGGAGGAGTTCCGCCAGCGCGTCAAGCGGGCGAACCCGGAGGCTTACATCCTGGCGGAGATTTGGGAAGAGGCGCAACCCTGGCTTCAGGGGAAGCACTTCGATGCAGTGATGGACTATCCGTTCAACCGTGCCTGCCTGGGCTTCTTCGGCGGTGAGGCCTTGAATACCAAGTTCAAGCCCGGTGGCTTCAAGCTCAACCGCCTCAATGCCAAATCCTTTGCTCGCCAGATCGATCGGATGCTGAACCTGTATGATTGGGAGGTCACTCAGGTGCAGTTCAATCTCCTGAGCAGCCATGATGAGCCGCGTTTTCTCTCGCTCGTGGGGGGTGACAAACAGCGGCTGCGGCTGGCGACGCTTTTCCAGATGGCTTTCCCCGGTGCGCCCTCGATTTACTACGGTGATGAGATCGGCATGGAGGGCGAAGATGACCCGGACTGCCGCCGGGCCTTCCCTTGGGACCCCCGGTGGTGGGATCAGGAGCTGCTGGAGGACTTCCGCCGCTATACGGCGCTGCGCCGCAACCATCCGGCACTGCGTCGCGGCAGTTATACGACCCTGTTCGCCAACAACCAAACCTATGCCTTTGCGCGCCAGACTGCCGAGGAGGCCGTGGTGATTGTGTTGAACGCCGGACACAAGCCGGAGGCCTTGACTTTGAACCTGAAGGGGGTGATCCCGGACGGTGCTTCCCTGGTTGAGGCGTGGAGCGGCGAGAGACTTTCGCCGGAGCAGGGAAAGGTTGCGCTGACCGCGGCTCCTTTGTCGAGCAGCGTCTGGGTTGTGGGATAGCTGCGGCTGCCCGGACGCGGTAGGATACTGTACTTCCGTCATTCCCGCGGAAGCGGGAATCCGGACCTTTACAAACGCTCGGCGGCCCCGTCTCGGGGCCGCCGTTTCCTCTGTCTTACACAGTTCTAATCTGGCTCTTATGTTCTTCCAATACTTCCCCTATATACTGTATAACGTATTGGCATGGAGAAGTCACTTCCATTCCGCCAAACCGGTGGGGATGGGACGAATGCCTGGAATGATAAATGTGAGGTTATAGGGAGGATTGACAATGAGTAAAATCGTTGGCATTGATTTGGGAACGACGAACTCCGCCGTTGCTGTGATGGAGGGAGGCCAGGTTACGGTCATCCCCACAGCCGAGGGGGGGCGCTTGCTGCCCTCTATCGTGGCGTTCACGAAGAATAATGAACGCCTGGTGGGAGTTCCGGCAAAACGTCAGTCGATTGTGAACGCCGAGAATACTATCTATTCGATCAAGCGGCTCATGGGACGACGCGCGGATGAAGAAGAAGTGAATGTTACCCGCGGAATGGTTTCGTACAACATTATAGCCGGACCGCAGGGTGACGCGCGGGTTGAGATTCCCGCGATCGATAAGAGCTATACGCCGCAGGAGATCTCGGCGATGATCCTGCAGAAGCTGAAGAAGGATGCCGAGGCCTATTTCGGGGAGCCTGTGACGAAGGCGGTGATTACGGTCCCCGCTTACTTCAACGATAGTCAGCGTCAGGCGACCAAAGACGCCGGTCAAATCGCCGGATTGGAAGTGCTGCGCATCATCAACGAGCCGACGGCGGCTGCATTGGCCTATGGTCTGGATAAGAACGTG
>JAVEWB010000434.1:0-2575 GCA_034004765.1 Anaerolineae bacterium | reverse complement strand
GCCTCTGCCATCCGCATCTGCACCTGCTCCAGGTTCCGACGGATTTCCTCACATGCATCCAAAGTTATCCCTCCTGAGGGTTGAGTTTACGGCCAAGTCATGGCAATGGATCGACACACTTACCAGGAGCGATCATAGTAAGAGTAAGTCGGGCGGCGCTTCTGGCGGAAGAGGGGCATCAACAGCATCCCCGCGACAAAGCCGCCGATATGTGCCCACCAGGCGACCCCGCCGGTCTGCGCCGTGACGTCCAGCGCGATCAGGCCGTTGAAGAGCTGCATCACGAACCATCCACCCAACACCAGAATAGCGGGCACGGAGAAGGTCGCAAACCAGATGGGCAGCGGCAGCAGCACCTGGACCCGCGCGCGGGGGTAGAGCAGCAAATAGGCACCCAAAACACCGGCAATGGCTCCGCTGGCCCCAATCCCTGGCGTCATGGAAGTAGGAGCCGCAATCGTCTCTGCAAGCCCGGCCAGGATGCCAGAGAGGGTGTAAAAGAGAAAGAAGCGCACCGGCCCCATACGGTCTTCGACATTATTGCCAAAGATCCACAGGTAAAGCATGTTGCCGATCAGGTGAGCCCATCCCCCGTGAAGGTACATCGCGGTGATCAGCGTCAGGGGTACGAGCGGGTTATACCAGTTCGTCACGATCTGCGCAGGGGTAAACCCAAAGGTGCGGATCAGTTGATCCGCATCGGGGCCTAACAACACCTCCATGAAGAAGATGGCACTGTTCACCAGGATCAGCAAGACGGTCACAATGGGAAAACGTTCACTTCGGACATCGTCGCTAATTGGAATCATGGGCTGCCTCCCTACGTCACGCGCCCCCGGGATTCTTGGGGCACCCTAGCTTCGATTGTAATCCGATTCTGCAAGCAAGACAACCTTGAAAAGCTGTTTTGCACAGCCTTTGTGCGTTTGACCCGCATTTTTTCTGTGTTATAGTGCATCAAGGTGCCCTGAAAAGGGTCCCACAGATGTCGGGTAAACTCACTTAGACTATTTTACGAAGGAGGATGTTTTATGAAGAAGGTCCTGGCTTTCTTAAGTCTGGTTGTGCTGCTCAGTCTGGCTGCAGCAGCCTGCGCCCCTACGGAGGTCCCTACCGAAGCTCCGACGGAGGCCGCAACCCCTGAGCCAACTGAAGAAGTGACCGAGGCTCCCACGCCGGAAGCAACGGAAGAGCCTGCTACTGAAACGCCCCCCGCCGAGGAAGCAGCCCCCGCCAACACACTGCGGGTACCGGATTTAGAGGGGCGAACGATCGTGGCGGTGACAGGCAACGACTACACCCCGCTCAACTTCGTCGATCCCGTGACCGGTAAATCCGTGGGATGGGAATACGATGCGGTCAACGAGATCTGCCGCCGTCTAAACTGCAAGGTGGACTGGCAGGTGACCTCCTGGGATGCGATGATCGCCGCCGTGCATGACGGTCAGTTCGACATCGGCATGGACGGCATCACCATCACCGATGAGCGTAAGGGACAGGTCGATTTCTCGGTCCCCTACATGATCTCGCAGCAGTTCATGCTGGTGCGTGCCGATGAGGATCGCTTCGCCACGCCCGCAGAGTTCGCGGCGGACGAGAACCTGTTGATCGGCTCACAGACCGGCACGACCAATTTCTACGTCGCCGTGTACGAAGTCCTCGACGGCGACGAAGCTAACCCGCGCATCAAGCTCTTCGAGAACTTTGGCGCAGCGGTGCAGGCGTTGATCGCCGGGGATGTGGACATGGTGCTGATGGATGCGGCCTCCAGCCGCGGCTACATCGGTGCGAACCCCGACAAGCTCAAGACCGTCGGTGACCCACTGGGCACAGAAGAGTTCGGCTTCATCTTCACGCCGGGCTCCGACCTGGTCGCCCCCTTCAATACGGCGATTGCCCAAATGAAGGCCGATGGCTACCTTGATTATCTCAATACTCGCTGGTTCTTTATCACCAATCCAAGCCAGAAGGATGCCTACGACACACTGCCCGACCTCGAAGAACAATCCGTTTTAGCAGTGACGGGCAACGACTACACCCCACTCAACTTCGTTGATCCTGTGACCGGCAACTCAGTGGGCTGGGAATACGAGGCCGTCGAGGAGATCTGCCGTCGCTTGAACTGCAAAGTGGAGTGGCAGGTGACCTCCTGGGATGCGATGATCGCCGCCGTACATGATGGTCAGTTCGATGTCGGTATGGATGGCATCACCATCACCGACGAGCGCAAGGAGCAGGTCGATTTCTCGGCCCCCTACATGATCTCGCAGCAGTTCATGCTGGTGCGTGCCGACGAGGAGCGCTTTACCACGCCCGAGGAGTTCGCGGCGGACGAGGCTCTGCTGATCGGCTCACAGACCGGCACGACCAACTTCTACGTTGCGGTGTACGAAGTCCTCGATGGTGATGAAGCCAACCCACGCATCAAGCTCTTCGAAAATTTCGGCGCAGCGGTGCAGGCATTGATCGCCGGGGACGTGGATATGGTGCTGATGGATGCGGCTTCCAGCCGCGGCTACATCGGCGCGAACCCCGATCAACTCAAGATGGTCGGTGATCCGCTGGGCACAGAAGA
>JAVEWB010000433.1:0-2584 GCA_034004765.1 Anaerolineae bacterium | reverse complement strand
CCGGCCAGGCGCCCCCGCGCATCGCGCAGGATGGCGGTGGAAACCGAGACGGGGATGCGGCGTCCGTCGGCGATGACGATGAACGCGGCGCGGTTGATGACCGGTTTGCCGCTTTTGAGGGTCTGGCGCAGCGCGCAGTTCGCTTCGCACATGCTAGCCCGGAAGACCTCCGCGCAGCCCCGCCCCAAGGCCTCGCGGCGCCGGATGCCGGTGATGCGCTCGGCCGCCGCGTTGAAGTAGGTGATGCGCCAGTCGGCATCCACGGTGAAGACGCCGTCCGAGATGCTCTCCAGGATGCTCTCGGCGCCGGACGGCGGCAGGCGGTCTGTAGGTTTGCGTCTGTCAGCCATGATTTTCTGGGGCCGTCACGCCGCCGCGCGATCTGCGAGACGACGTTTGACTCCGTTCAAGGAAAAGTAGCAGGGTGCACCGCCGTTGTCAACGCACCCGCGGGATCGGCAGCGGTTCCAAATCAATCGACAAAGAGAGGGATGCGGCAGGGGGAGCGCGAGGAGAAGCGGAACGGGGATGTTTCCGGGCACGCGTTTCAGCGCGGGGACGATCAGTCTCCGCTGGCGTAGGGTGTCTTGGCAAGGCAGGCGGGTTCGGGCGGAGTTCCTGCTGCGCGGGGGTGTCAGGCGGAGTTGTCGAAGCGGAGTTGGAAGGGGGGCAACGCGCCAGGCGGGATGGGCACGAAGGCCAGGCTGGCGCGGAGCAGTTCGATCAGCTTGATGTCGGTGACCTTGCGGCAGTCGCGGGTGAGGCGTTTGAGCATACCACGGATCAGCACCTGCCCCAGCACGCTGGCCACCTGCATGAGCACGTGAAGGTTGCGCGAGGCCTGTTCGTCTGCACAGAAGGCGTGCTCCAGCCCGAACCCGCCGTTCTTCCCGACATTGAAATGCGTTTCGATCTCCTGCCGGGCCCTGCCGCCCCGGTTGACGATCTCGTCCACCCGCTCGGGGGTGACCATCAGGTTGGTCGCCCAGACCCACAGTGTCGCGGCACTCGGGCCGACTTCACCCAGGAAGACGACCTGGAGGGTGTGATCGCCGAAGGGCACGCCGTCGGCCCACCGCATCGTCTGCTCGATCCAGCCGTCCTCGCCCCTGCGCGAGCCCCTCTGACGGTTCGCGGAACTCGCATGCATGATCTCGATGGCCTCGTTCCAAGCCGTGGGCTGCCGTCCCTCGCGCAGGGTGGCGATCAGCTTCCATTCATAGTCCCGACAACGGTCGAAGACCGCCTTGACCGGGTACAAACCGTCCAGCAGGAGGCAGATCGGCAGGCGGGGAAACTCGCATTTCAACCGCTCCGTCAGGCGGAGGAAGGCGTTCAACTCGCAATCCTCCTTTTCCAGGACGGGGGCGCGCATGTCCCGGAACTCGCTCATGAGCGGGATTCTCAGCCCCAGCGGGAGGACGATCAGCACGGCCTCCACGACGTAGCGGTAGCGGGGGGCGTCGTCGCGGGTCCTGCGGCCGCGATCCTTCAGCGTCCCGTCGATGGCCACGAGCCACCACTGGCCGAACAGCCGACCCCCATCGATCGCCCGCATCTGCATCAGCCGCCGCGCGACGAGCAGGGGAAGTCTGGCCAGACCCGCCGTCGGCACTCGCGCAAGCTGGGTCACGGTGTTCCCCGAGCAGGTCACGGTCCGGCGCTCGCCCAACCGCTCCGTGTCCCACGTCTCGCCGCAGATGGCCAGCATGTTGCCGGGCAGGACGCCGCTGTTGCGGTCCGCGTCGAAGGCGTTGCGCGAACCGTTGCGCAGCAGGAAGGTGGCGATCCCCTGCCACAGCACGTGCCGGAACGAATAGGTGCACATCGCCAGGACGCGCGGGTCCGGCATCGCGTCCAGCCACGCGTTCAGTTCGGGAAACACCTGCTTCAGGACGCCGTCGAGGCACCGCCCGAAGCCCGTCCCGTCCGGAGCCGGGCCCGGCTTGCGGCCCGGCGCACGGCGCCATGCCTTCGGATGATGGCCAAGTTCTGCGCCGTGACCTTCCGGATCAGCACCTTGAGATTCCGATACGCCTTCGTCCATGCCTGCACCTCGGGAACCAGCTCCAGCGGTACATACACCGTGCGGGTCTTCCCCTGCTGCTTGAAGGTGAGCTGCCAGGCGGGCGCCTTGCGGCCCGCGCGCTGCACGCGGCTCAGCGTGCCCTCCATGAACACACCGATCCCGCCCATGTCACGGACATAGGCCTCCCGCAGCCGGTGGTGCCGGCTTTCAATGGCTGGCTTGTCTTTCATGAGCCTAAGTATATCAACTTAGACTAAAAAGGCAACAAAAAAAAGAGTCCGAAGAAAATAATTTTCATGACCGGCGACCCCGAGCCCACCTTTCCCCTGCTTTCGCGCTCCCCCTGCCACTATTCATCTCGAAGAACGGGACGATTTGGAACCGCTGCGTGGCGCACAGCGGTTCCAAATCAATCGACAAAGAGAGGAATGCGGCAGGGGGAGCGCGAGGAGAAGCGGAACGGGGATGTTTCCGGGCACGCGTTTCAGCGCGGGGACGATCAGTCTCCGCTGGCGTAGGGTGTCTTGGCAAGGCAGGCGGGTTCGGGCGGAGTTC
>JAVEWB010000432.1:0-2587 GCA_034004765.1 Anaerolineae bacterium | reverse complement strand
CCGGGGGACGCCTGGAAGGCGAGGTGTACGAACTGACCAATGTGGACAAAAACAAGGTGCGGCTCGAAGAACAGGAGTTCTATCGGGATGGTGTGCTGGCGGTGTCCGTCGAGCGTCATGAGCTCGCCCCCGGCGAGCGGACGCGGATCTACCTGGTCACAAGGGGTGGTGAACAATGACCACTCCCCAAGACACCCCCATCGTTCCCGACCGCAAGCGGGTCAAGACCCGGCAGTACGTCGCATTGGCCGGCATCGTCCTGGTCACCATCGGATTCGCCGGCTGGGCACTGTGGTCATCCTTCCAGCCCAAGGGCGATGTACGCCGCCCCGAGGAGAAGCCGGTCGCCCGCAAGATACAACCCCCTGCTCCGGTCGACCCGCGCGACGTATGGATCGCGAAATCCGAAGAGGAACTGTTGCGTATGAAGGAGGGCCGCAGGGAGCTGAAAGGTGATCTGCGTGAGCTGCGCGATGAGCTGTCGGCACTGAAGGCGCAACAGAAGGAGGAAGTGGAAGCGCGAAAGAGTGGCGCGGCAGGCGCCAGCCAGCTGCCGCCCCTCCCGGCGCCACCCCAGCCTTCTGCCGACGCCGCTGGTGGGAGCCGCTTGCCGCCTCCGCCTGGCGCTGTGGCAGTGTCAAGTTCACTGCCACCAGTCGCCTCCCCTTCGGTACGAGGTCAAGCCGGACGTCAGGCCCAGCAGGAGGCCATCGCCGAGCTGGTGATCCCGCTGCCGGAGGCCCCTGAGGAGGCGGCCCCTTCCCGCACCATCGACAACTACATTCCTGCCGGGTCGTTCGGTCGGGCGATTCTGCTGTCGGGCATCGACGCGCCGACGGGCGGCGCCTCCCAGAACAATCCGGTGCCGTTCGTGGTGAAACTGAAAGACCACGGCAGGCTGCCCAACGGGTTCCGTTCGCGGGTCAAGTCCTGCCATGTGGTGCTGGCGGGCTATGGCGATATTTCCAGCGAGCGGGTCTATGCGCGCACCGAGACGCTGAGCTGTGTACTGAAGGACGGGCGCATCCTCGAGACAGCCGTCAAGGGTTACATCTCGGGCGAGGACGGCAAGGCCGGTATGCGCGGCCGCCTGGTCTCGAAGCAGGGTGCCCTGATCGCGCGCTCCATGCTTGCCGGTGTCTTCGGCGGCATCGGGGAAGGTGTTTCCGAAAGTTATCAAACCGTCACCACCAGCGCTCTTGGAACGGTATCGAACGTCGACCCGAACAAGGTGTTCGAGCAGGGCGCGGCGCAGGGGATAGGCAACGCCCTTGATCGGATCTCCAAGTGGTATTTGGAGAGAGCCGATGAGACCTATCCGGTCATCGAGGCGGACGCTGCGCGCATTGTCGATATCGTCCTGACCCAGGGCGCGAGCCTCGGCGAAATAGTCGAGCACGACCCGGACGGGCCACGCCGCGCACTGGTCACCGAAGAGGATCGGAAGAAGGCAGCAACCCTGGAGAAATACCCATGGAGAAAGTAATTGACTCGGGCCGTCCATGGCCCTCGCCCCTCTGGGGCCGCCTCCGGCGCACTCGTTTTGCTCTCCTGCAAAACGGTATCAGGATCGCCGGCGCCGCGCTGGCCACTCTGCTGATGGTATCGGCCGCTGCGAGCGCTGAGGAAGTCAAGGTGGCCTCCAATGGCGGCGATGTATGGCGCAGCGTTCTGCCGAATACCCGGATCAATGATGTTCGCCCCGAGCAACGTTTTCCCGGCGTGTTCGAGATCGTGATGGGCGACAAGGTGGTCTACGGGGACGCTTCCGGCCGGTACCTGTTCTTCGGGCATATCTACGATGTGCAGACCCAGCAGGACATCACGCAGCAGCGGATTGACGAGGTAAGTGCTTCGCGGCGAATCCCCTGGGACAGCCTCCCGCTGGAGCATGCGCTGCGGGAGAATCTCGCGCCGCACGAGGCACCGCAGCTGGCGGTCCTGTTCAGCCTGCAGTGTCCCTGGTGCAGGAAGCTCTACGACGACATCAAGAGCGAGAAGGACAAGGACGGGACCATCACCAGGAAGGGTCTCGAATTCCAGGCCGATGTGCGAATCATGCTGCTCGCCCCTGCCCGGCCCAAGCCTGCGCCGGGATATCTGAAAACGCCGGAGAAATTTGCCTATGACGTGGCAGACCACATCGTCTGCGGCACGGTGCCCGAATCGAATCTGAAGCGGGCAATGGCGGACGGGTTTTCCGAGAGGTTCAGCGCAGACATGGCTGCTTCCAAATCCCCTCCTGATCGCATGTGGCGTACTCGCGGGTGCAAGAGCGAACCGGCGCTTGAGGCCGTGCGCAAATTCGCCAACGAGCATGGCCTGACCGGCACACCCGTGCTGATCAGCGGTGACGGACGAGTGCACCGCGGCTATCTGCCGCCCGACCAGCTGCTTGCCTGGCTCCGTGAAGGAAGGGCCGCTTCTCCGGCCACAGAAAAGCAGGAGGTCACAGGCCAATGAGATACACAACCGTTCATCTCCTGATTCCCGCACTCGTTGCGCTCACTGCCGGCTGCTCCCTGACACCGGAATACGGCTGCCGGGCGCCCGACGGCGTCACCTGCATGAGCGCTTCGGATATCTA
>JAVEWB010000043.1:0-11695 GCA_034004765.1 Anaerolineae bacterium | reverse complement strand
GATGGGGCGATCTTCGAGGTGCTGTTTCAACCGTTCCAATGCGGAGCCGATCGCAACTTGCACGTCGCCGGGTTCCCAGATGATGTGCATGGCGCCGCTCTCGATACGGGTCATATTCAGCATGTCCCCCACCAGATAGTTGAGCCGCTCGGCCTCTTCTCGGGCTGTCTCGACCAGGCTCCGCCGCGTGTCGGCGTCCAGCAGCGTTTCATCATCTTCGAGGCTGCTGAGCACGCCGGTAATGGCGACCAGGGGTGTCCGCAAATCGTGGGAGATGGAGTTCAGCAGCGCCGTCTGGAGCTTTTCGGTTGCTTCCAGGAGCTGTGCGTGTCGGGCGGCTTCGGCAAGCTGCTCGCGCTCGATCGCCAACGCTGCCTGGAGGGCAAAGGCTTTGAGCAGCCGGCGCTGTTCTGGGGTCAGGTTAAGGGGCGGCTCTGCCGTGACCCCCAGGACGCCGACCACGCCTTGCGCGGTTTGGAGAGGTAGGTAGTAAGCCCGGGCCTCCGGGTGGATATCGGTCCCCTGGCCCGTGATCTGCTTGTTTTTGAAGGCCCACAGCGCCGCACGAAGTTCTTCCTTATCCTTGGTGAGGCTTTCCATGCGTGGATAGACCGCCAATGTTTCGCTGGCCTCCGGCTTCAGCAGCAGGATGAACGCCAGCCAGCCCAGCGTTTGCCCGATGTTGTGGACAACGGCCTGCGTGATGGCTTCCAATCCTTCAGCAGCGGCCAGATCCTGACTCAGGGCATAGAGTGCTACCGTCTCGACTTCACGGTGCTGGGTGCTTTCCATCTGTTCGCGTGCCTGTGCGGCCAGGCGGCTGACGACCAACCCGACGATAAACAATCCGCAGAAGGTGAGGAGGTATTCCACATCTTCCACCGTCAGGGTAAGGCTGGGGGGAATGAAGAAAAAATCAAGGGTCAGCACGCCGATAACTGAGACCAGAATCGCAGGGCCGCGCCCCAGATAGAGCGCTGCGGCAACGACGCTTAAGAGATAGAACGTCGATAGACTGGCTGGCGAGATGTAGGATCGAGCGAGGAAGCTGATCAGCGTGCTTAGGATTACCAGGCCCAACCCCAGGAGATAGCGGTGCAGGGGGGGGTGCGGGCGCAGGTCGGAGCGCGTCCGGGAGGTTTCGTGTTCCGATCGGGTTTCACTGATGACGTAGATGTCGATGGTGCCGCTTCGGCGGATGAGTTCATCGGCCAGGTGGGTGTACACATGCTCCTGCCAGCGCGGACGGAGGGACTTTCCGACGATGATTTTGGTGATGGCATGGTTGTGTGCATAGGCAATGACTGTATCGACGACAGATGTGCCGGATAAGTTGATGACTTTTCCCCCCAGGGACTCTGCGAGGCGCAGTGTGTGCGCAATCTGGTCCCGCTGAACTTCCGAGAGGCGTGAATGCCCCGGCGTCTCGACGTAGAACGCCGTCCATTCCCCCTGAAGCGCGGTGGCCAGGCGGCGGGTGGTGCGGATGAGGCGTTCGCCCAGGATACCCTCGCCGACGCAAACCATGAGGCGCTCCACAGGACCTTGCGCGCTGGTGAGCACGGGGGCGGCGAACAGCGGTGCCGTACTATCGATGCACTGCGCTGTACAGCGCAAGGCCAGTTCCCGGAGCGCCGTTAGCGTCTCCTTCCTGAAGAAATAGGGAGCGCTTTCACGCGCGCGAAATGAGAGGTGGACTTTCCCTTCTCTGAAGCGCTGCAGCAGTTCGTCGGGGGGAAGATCGACAAAGGTGATCTCTGTTGTGGTTTGATCGAGCACCCGGTCGGGGATGGTTTCGGCAACGACGACCCCCGTCAACTGGGCGATCACCTCGTTCAAGCTCTCCAGATGTTGGATGTTGAGCGTCGCATAGACGTCGATCCCCGCATGGAGCAGCTCTTCCGCGTCCTGGTAGCGTTTTCGATGCTGGCCGTGGGGTGAGTTGGTAACGGCCAGGTCGTCCAGCAAGATGAGTTGGGGATGCCGGGCGAGCAGGATGTCGAGGTTCAGCTCGGGAGTGTCGATCGCGTGAGGGAGAACTTCGAGGCCCTGAAGCAGCGCTTCGGTGCTCGGATCGCCGTGAGGTGCTACATGAGCGACAACGACATCGACGCCTTCGCTCTGGCGCTGGTGTGCGGCCTTGAGCATGGCGTACGTTTTTCCGACGCCGGCAACGTATCCCAGGAAGACCGTAAGCTTCCCGCGGACAGCGGGTGCGGCCTCGGTCCCTGTCGGCGCTGATGGTAGAATGGGTTCATGGCTACGGGTCATCGCTGTTATTATAGTCCATCTGCGCCGACAAGAAATCAAAGAATGTTAAAGGGGGTTGAAGTGCGGCTTCCCTCGCACCTCAACCCCCTTTTTTCCTGGCTCTCTGCTAGGGGATGACCTTGAGCCCTCCGGCGATGAGCAGGGAGACCATCCCGATGAGCTTCATGAAGATGAGGATCGAAGGACCGGCAACATCCTTCAGCGGATCGCCGACCGTGTCGGCAATCACAGCGGCCTGATGCTCGAACGAACCTTTGCGCCCGGCATCTTCGATGATCTTCTTTGCGTTGTCAAAAGCGGTTCCCACATTGTTCAAGAACGGCCCCAGGAGGGCTGACCCGGCGATAGCGCCGATCAACAGCGCACCAAGGGCCCAACCCCCGACCAGGAATCCGGCAAGAACGGGAACGATGATACTGATCAGCCCGGGCAGCATCATCTCACGGATGGCATTCTGTGTAGCAATATCCACGCAAGCTGCGTAGTCCGGCTTTGTGAGGCCTTCGAGAATGCCTGGAATCATCTTGAACTGTCGGCGTACCTCGTCGACCATCTTTGCGGCTGTCCTTGCCGTCGACCCGATGACCAGCGAAGCGATCAAATAGGGTAGAGCGGTTCCCAAGAGCAAGAAGGCAATGGAGAAGGGTGCAGAGATGTCCATCGTTTTCAGCCCAATCATGTCAAAGAAGGTGGAAAAGAGCACAAAGGCGGTAACGGTGCCGGAGGACATGGCATAGGCTTTGGTAGTGGCCTTCATGGTGTTGCCCACCGCATCGAGCTGCGAGAGGCCGTGGACGACCTTCTCTTGTGCGCC
Organism: Anaerolineae bacterium; assembly: GCA_034004765.1. GTDB lineage: Bacteria > Chloroflexota > Anaerolineae > B4-G1 > SLSP01 > JAVEWB01. Next base: position 8,610 of record JAVEWB010000043.1, on the reverse strand, counting down.
CGACATTTCGGCAATCCCCGCCGCGTTATCGGTGATGGGGCCGAAGGCATCCGCCGTCATGATATAGCCGATCAACATATCGGTCCCGATATTCACGGCCACGATGGCCAGCAGGGAGCCGCCCGAGATGATGTAGGCAGCACAGACCGCGCCTGTGATCATGATGATCGAGGCCAGCGGGCTCTGCAGGCCTGAGGCCAGCCCCGTGATGATGTTGAGCGCTGCACCACGCTTGGAGGCTTCGGCGATGTCCTTGACCGGCTGTCCGTCCATCCCGGCATAGTACCGGGTGACGAAGGCTACGACCAATGTGACGACGATCCCTAAGAATCCGCCGATGAAGATGTTCATGTCGTTGAGGAGGAACCTGGAGACCAGGAAGAGCCCCAGAGTGGCTATGGCCGTGGTGACGGCCAGACCGAGGTCGAAGGCATTCTCCGGTTTGGCCTTTTTGAAGGTTTTGATGGAGAAGATGCCGATCAGTGAGGCGAACAGCCCGACAGATTGCATGAGCAACGGCAAGAACATGACCTGCGCGCCGTATTTCCCCACGTAAAGCAGGGAGACGATCGTCCCGGTGATAATATCATCGGAGAAACTTTCGAATAAGTCGGACCCACGGCCCGCGCAGTCACCGACGTTGTCACCCACCAGATCGGCTACGACAGCCGGGTTCCGGGGGTCGTCCTCAGGGATGCGTTGTTCGACTTTGCCGACCAGGTCAGCGCCGACGTCGGCGGATTTGGTGTAGATGCCGCCGCCGATCTGGGCAAAGAGTGCGGCCAGACTGGCGCCGAATCCGAAACCTACCAACGGTTCCGGGTCTCCTCCGAAGATGAAGTAAAGGATGGAGAGGGAGACGATGCTGAAGCCGATGATAGAGAAGCCCATGACGGCCCCGCCGAAGACGGCTGTGTGAAAGGCTTTGACGTAAGATTCGGTCGCATCATCTGCCGTTTTGAGATTGGCGCGCACGGCCGCATTCATCCCCAGGAAGGCCGTTGCCAGTGAGGTGAGCACCCCCAAGACGAAGGTGATTGCGACTTCGAGGCCCAACATGGCAAAGATCGCCACGGCCACAAAAGGCGTGATCAGAATGATGGTCTTGAACTGCCGCGATAGGTAGGTTTTCACCCCCAGGGCAATATCGTTGGCCACATCCTTCATCTCGGCGTGCTGAATGCGGGCCTTTTTCAGCGTCAAGAAAAGTGAAACCGCAACGGTAATTGCTATCAAACCGCTTATAATAGGAACCAGAAGTAGCTGCATTAAATACCTCGTCATTATATGATTTAGTCTTGGCGATTTTTGCCAATCCCAGGCAGGGTGCGTATTCTAAGCCTTTTTAATCTAACCGCAAGGCTGTCCTTGTCTGAGATTCTCGGTCTCCAATACAGTCGGCTATTTTATCACGACTGGAAGCCGATTTACGTCAAAAAGTGGCTTTTCACGTCAAGAAAGTGTCAAGGACGTCTGAAATGAGTTAAAACACCTCATGGAGGCATGATTTTGCTCTGGGGGGTTGACAAAATGCTACATCCCCTTATAATATGAATAGAACAAATGTTCTATCGGAAGGGGAGTGAAGATATGTCACAGCCGTTGCGCCGTTATCTGGAATGTCAGGCGGATCGTGTGGAAGCGGTCCTGGCGGCTCACCGTGCGCCGGGTTACGTGACGGGGGGCGCGGTCGGTCCACGCCTGGTACGGTTTTTCGTCGATCCGGCGCCCAACACCCGCTTTTCCACACTCCGCGCGCTGGCGGATGATCTGGCGCTGGCGCTGCGCGTGCCTTCCCTGTGTATCGAGCGGGGTAAAGAGGGGGTGGTGCTGGAGTTCCCTAACCCTGAGCCGCACCCGGTGACACTGCTGTCCCTGCTGTCGGATGCCGGACCGCTGCCGCTCTCCACCGCTTTGCTGGGCCTGACGGAAGAGGGCAAGCCCCTGCTGGCACGCCTTTCCTCCCCGGATGTGGCGCACGTCTTGATCGCCGGGACGACCGGTTCGGGTAAGTCCGCGCTCCTGCGGGCGATTGCCGTCTCGCTGGTGCTCTCCCATCACCCGGCGGCACTTCGCCTCCTTTGTGTGGACATCAAGGGGCGGACCTTCCGGTCGTTGGGCGGGGCACCTCACCTGCTGCGACCTCCTGTCATGGAGGCGGCTGAGGCGGTGGAGGCCTTGCGCTCCCTGGTGCGGGTCATGGAGCTGCGGGACCGCCGTGGCGAGAATGCCCCCCGCATCGTGCTGATGATCGATGAGCTGGCCGATTTGCTCTTCCAGGAGAGCGAGCTTGCCGGCCGGCAGCGAGGGGTGCACTCACAGATCGCCGCGCTGCTCACGCGACTGGTGCAGCGGGGCCGCGAGGCCGGCATCCACGTGATTGCGGCGACGCAGAGGCCCTCATCGGCGATCCTGGATGGGCTGCTGCGCGCCAACTTTCCCCTGCGGCTGGTGGGGAAGGTGGCGTCGCCTGAAGACGCACGCATCGCGGCAGGGCGGGGCGGCACGAATGCCCATCTCCTGAACGGCCGCGGGGATTTTCTGGCGGTGGGGACCGGGCCGCAGTCCATCCGCTTCCAGGTGGCCCTGATCGAGGATGCGGACGCCCAGCAGGCGGTTGTGACCCTGCCGTACCCTCGCCCGGCGCTCTCCCCGCCCCAGGATGGTGCTCCTGCCATCGTCACGCCGGTATCGGTGAGGTAGCCATGCAGCACGAGGACTCCGTGCGACAGCGCATCCGGCGCTTTGGAACGCTGATGGGGGTACTCATCGTGGTTTCCGGTGGCGTCCTGATCACGCAGCGGTTGAGCGATGAGACGCTCGCGCTTCTGTCCGGGCTGACCTGCGGGGTGGGGCTGATGATCCCGCTGATGGTGCTGGCGGGCTGGACCCTCCGCCAGCAGGCCGAGCGGCTGCGGGAGCGATCCCGACCTGCGGAGCCGCCACAGCCGGTGGTCGTCGTAATGCCGCCGATGCTGCCCGGCTACACGTCGCAGGAGCGGCCTGCCGTGCTGCAGCGCGGCTCCTCCACGCGGGAGTTCACGATTGTGGGAGAGGAGTGAGGATCATGTGAATGGCAGGTGACTGCGCCGGGGCTTCCGTATCCATCGACTCACGGCAAAGCGCTGCTTCTATGCGCGTTTGTCCTGAAACAGGCATCACATGCAAAGGGAGTCTCCGCTGTGTGCAGAATGACCGAGCCGTTCACAGTTTCCGGTGCGAGGTGGCCTTGCCACCTCGCACCTTTTTTATGTCGTCGTCGTTGGTGGGTTCGACGAATTCTGGGCCTGTTCCAATGTCCGGCTCAAGTTGGACCGTTTGAGCTTCTTGTGTCGAATGAGGTAGCGCCAATCAGAGGGGCAGTCGTACATCAACTGATAATGGTAATAGTTGATCTGTTCAAGGACAGCTAAAAAATAAAATACTGCACCTGTCACCCCATCAAAAAGGGTGAAAGGGTGATGGGTTGCAAGGCCAACTCCTACCAGCACGGGGGCTGCGGAGAGCAAGCACCCGTTGACCTTCTTCAACACGGCGAACCAGCGCATGTGCGTATTGCTGATGGGCTGACCGACTTTCAACCCCTGCAGTTTCAACCACCAATAGGCCGATCCCTGACCCAATATCCATATTACTATCCCCACACTATAGAGAATGAGTGGGCCTATCGGCTGTTGTAAAGTGTGTGCGATATAGAGCACCGTTGCTGGAAGGAAGAAGATATTGAAAAGCTCCCCTGTCCAGAGATAGCGCAGCCTGCCGGTCAAAGGATCTTTCCGTGAAAGGCCATCGTGCATTATTCTACGTTACCCTTTCGATCTGCAACAGGGAGGCTTTCCAGTTTCATGCTGTTCTTCAGCTTCTTGCTTCAAGCGGTGGTCAAAGAATGCCGTGACACAATGTGTTACTATACTGCCATCCTCTTGATGCACTTTGATTGTATGTCCTTCTTGATAGGCGCGATAATATTTGCCGCGCACGCCTTGTTGGCCGCTGAAATCATACGCCGGCAGCATCTCTGCTGTTACATTGCTATTCTTTGCATTCATGTTGATTGGGCTATCTACGACGATTCTACTCTGATTTGAGGATTAAGACAATGGCTTTCCTTCTTTGAGATATCGTTGCATGGTGATGTAGGCGATTTCGTCCCCGGAGTCGGTCCGTTTGGTCCCCGATGCCACCGGCAGAAAGCCGCACTTTTGGTAGCACGCGATGGCACGCTGGTTGGTGGCGCGCACGTTGAGCGTCACGCTTCGATACCGGTGCGCCTCGGCCACTCTCTTAAGTGCCAATGTGATGGCTGTCTCCCCGATCCTCTGACCTAATAGGGACTTCTTCCCGATCAGGATGCCCAAGACGGCCTCATCAGGCTGCGCCCCCGGCTCGAGCCAGACCGTGCCGCCATCGCGCCCGGAGACAACAATCACGAACCAGAACAGTCCCTGTTCCGGCTGGTGGCCCTGCCAGGACGGATCCCTGGGGCGGTAGCGCGACATGTACTGTGTGCTGCCGATGGCTTTTGCCCACCGGTCGAGCTGCTCGAGGTCTGAGGCCTGGAATTCGCGGAGTTCGATCTTCATGGCTGGCCTGCTTCAATCGCCTGAGGACAGGAAAAGGTACCAGTTGCCTTCGATAAGCTGGCAAAATGCGTAAGAGGTGGTCTCAGAGGTGCTGTACTCGTTCCACGCTTGATCGATATCCTCCACCAACGTTCCCGGACAGCGATCGGCGTACAGGTACCCTTTTACCCAGGAGAGTTCGGAAGCGATGAACGTTAGCGAGGTTTTGTCATCGAAGCTGTAAACACCTTTTTCCAGGCCCAGTTCTTGAAAGAGCGCGCGATACTCAGCCACTCTTTGCGGTGTAATGCCCAGGGGCTCCGGATCCTCCGGCAAGGTGTGAACAGGTGAAACCCACTCGAGGCCTTCATCTTCCAGGGCCATCAGGTGCAAGGTTTTGAACTCCTCCTGGTGGGTGTAAAAGACATCGACGAGTTCCTGCCCGGTGGGGTGGCGCTTGTCGGGTGCTGCAGGGATCCCTGCACAGGCCAGTGCCATGACCGCGAATAGAGCCCCGCCGACCAGCCAGCGGGCCAGCACGCTGTGTGAGCTTACCTTCATCTTTTGGGTCATGCAGGGATAGAATAGAGGCTATGCCGTCAGGCGCGGCACCAGCTCCGTCGCCCAGGCGCGGATGGCCTCCCAATCCCGGTGATCGCCCTCCGACCAGACGCCAAGCAGAACGCTTATCCGGAACTTGAGCCTCTCGCCGAACGACGGGATCTTGCGGATGTCCAGTGCCCCGGCAAAGAGCCCTTCACTCACCGGCTTCACGAGCGCGCGCACCGGCTGCATCCATTCCGCGACGCCCCCGCGGTACTTATCGGCGTCGCGCATGGCCAGCGTCATACACACCAAGAAAGCGGCAAAGGGCTTCTGTGCCAGGGCTGCCCGATGGGTCCGTACGAAGTCCAGCGCTTCCGGCAGCCACTGTGCCCCCTGGATGGCGCTGCCTGCCACCACGGCCCGGTAGGGAGCGAGGTCGGTGACCTCCTGCATGGGCAGCACGTCCACCTGGACGCCGCTTTCGGCCAGCATCTTGCCGATGGCTTCGGCCACGCCGGCGGTGGTCCCGGTCCGGCTGGCATATATGACTAAAATCTTGTCATTCATCGTCGTCTCCACTTGCTTAAATTAAACCACGAACACCACGAAATACACGAAAAGGGAGTCGTCATAGCTGGATATGTAACATGGAGAATCCTATTCACTTGCCGTTTTCTTTTCTGTCTTCTTTCGCTTCCACGTGTAGGTGCAGGTCATCGTCCCGTTCGGCGTGATTTTGGCAACGACGCCCAGGGCGCTTCCGGCCTCTGCCTCGATGCCGAGCTCGAATTGCACGCAGAACTCATCCAGCTCATAAGGGTCGCCGGGTTTGGATTCCGGCAGCGTGGCCATGAAGAGCTTGCCCAGGCCGGTGAGCGGTGCGCGGAGCAGTGCTCCGGCATCTATCTTCCGCCGTCTGGATTCCTCCTCGCCGCGGGTCACGGGCATGAGCCCACCTTTGGCCAGCTCTTCGCCGGATTCGACGAGGATCTCGCCGTATTCGCCCAGATCCAACACGATTTCGTCTGCCATGATTCCCCTCCTGAAGTGATGAGCAATGACCGTTACGTAATGTCTGTGTGAACCTGTATTTACCGTTGCCCAATGACGGGCAACGGTAGCAGTTATTCCACAACAGAGGAATTTGTGGCTGAAATAAGGGGCATTTCAGGTACCAACAGGCCATATTCGGCTTCTATGGTGTGCCGCATCTGTACCAAATCTTCTTCAGGAATGAGTCCTGTGAACTGGACGAGTTGTTTTCCCGGCGTGCCTTGCCGCATCGTGACGCGTAATGTCTGCATGAATTCCAATACCTGCCGCTGCATGTCATCGGGCAGCATTAGCAGTTGTTCTACGACAGTAGGAATAACTGATTCGCTCATTTTTACCTCCTACTTATAATGCACTTTTCATCGCCTTCATATGTCACCTTGCACCGGGAAGACCTGGAATCTTAACCATTTGATAAAGCGGCATATAAGCGCCAAATCTGAAAAGGAAGAGCGAGTTGTTGGATTGTCCATGCAGTAGTCGGTGCATTACAATACTTAATATAGGCGCCTTTGATTGAAAAGTCAATTGATTTATGGATAGCCTCGTCCTGAAACCTTCATTTGTGTATTCGTGTCCCATTTGCGGTCGGCTTTTCTCCGCTTGTGTGGTATCATAGCTCGCATGTGGTATCTTTACGTCCTGGAATGCGGTGATGGCTCCTTTTACACGGGGGCCACCGGTGATCTTTCACGGCGGCTGGCCGAACATCAGTCCGGCCGAGGGGCGCGCTATACGAAGACGCACCCGCCGGTGGCGCTGCTCGCTGCCTGGACGTACCCCGATCGCGGCACGGCGCTGCGAGCGGAGGCAGCGTTCAAGGCGCTGCCCCGCAGCGTGAAGAAAGCCTGGGTCGAGGGGCGCTGGCCGTTCCTGGAAGGGCCCTTCGCGTTCGCGGCTTTAGGGCAGGGGGATGCGCATCACTTCTGCCCGCGCTGCGGCGGACGGCTCGCGTTTCGCTCGATCGATGGGGCGGAGGTGGCGGTCTGTACGGTCTGCGGCCGCTCCGATTATCTGAATGCCAAACCCTGTGCGGGGGTTCTGATCGTGCATGATGGCGCAGTGTTGTTGGTCCACCGCGGCATCGAGCCTTATAAAGGATACTGGGATATCCCTGGCGGCTTCATGGGAGCGGATGAAGCGCCGCAGGCCTGTGCGGTGCGCGAGGCCCGCGAAGAGACCGGGCTGGACGTGCATGTGGTAGCGCTGTTGGGCTTCTACATGGACCATTATCCTTTTCAAGGGGAGGATTACTCCATCCTGAATATCTATTTCATCGCCGAGGCGGAAGGCGTTCCGGCGGCAGGGGACGATGCCGATGGACTGTGCTGGTTCCCGCTGGACGTACTGCCTGAGGAGATCGCATTCGAACACGAGCGCCAGGTATTGGCGGATTTGAGAACCCGGATGGAAGGTGCGCTGCACTTTCACGGTGAGAGGGAGGCTTGGGTGTAGTCATGGCGGCAATCCTGAAAGTTGAGAATCTGCGGAAGACCTATCGCAAGGGCCAACGCCCTGCGGTGGATGGACTCTCATTCGAAGTGGAAGAGGGGGCCATTTATGCCTTCGTGGGCCCCAACGGCGCCGGCAAGACGACGACGATCTCCGTCCTGTCGACGCTCATGCGTTTCGACAGCGGGGACGTGCGGGTGGGGGGGTACGCCGTGGACAAGAATCCCCGCGACGTCCGCCAGCTGCTGGGGTATATCCCCGACGAATTTGGCCTCTACGGTGAGATGCTGGCCACCGAATACCTGGACTTCTTCGCCAGTTGCTACGGCATCGATCCCTCTCGACGGCCTCCGATGATCGCCGATTTGCTCGATCTGGTGGGACTGAGCCAGCGTGCCAATGATCAGGTGCGGACGCTCTCGCGGGGGATGCGACAGCGGCTGGGGCTGGCGCGCGCGCTGGTGCATGAGCCGGTGCTGGTCGTGGCCGACGAGCCCGCGGCGGGGTTGGATCCCCGCGCCCGCGTCGATTTGCGGGAGATCTTCCGGGCGCTTCAGGAGATGGGGAAAACGATTTTTCTCTCCTCGCACGTGCTGCGGGAGCTGGATGAGGTGGCAACGCACGTGGGTATCATCGAGATGGGACGACTGGTCGCGTCGGGCCCCCTGGATGAGGTGCGGCAGAAGATGAACCCGCAGCGGCGCATCCGCATGACCTTCCTGAACACGGATCAAGCCGGGGAGCCCTCGGGGAAGACGTTGGATGATGCGCAGGCCTGGCTGGCGGCGTGCCCGGATGTGACCTCCGTCGAATTGACGACGGAGCCGGGAAATGGGAACGGCAGCCATCCGGCGCTCTTGGTGGCGCTGACGGGGGGCGAGGATCGCGTGGCGTGGCTGCTGCGAACCCTGATTGCGGAAGGATTTCCCTTGCTCTCCTACACCGAGGAGCGCGAGACGCTGGAGAGCCTGTTCCTGAACCTCACCCAGGGTGGGGT
>JAVEWB010000431.1:0-2602 GCA_034004765.1 Anaerolineae bacterium | reverse complement strand
TGCGCAAGCGGCTGGCGCTGGCGCACACGGCCCTGCTCGAGCCGGGCAAATTCGAGAACGACGTGGTGGGCAAGATCAACCCGGCCGCTCACGTCCACGACGAGCTTTTCAAACTCTCGATCGGGTACAGCGACGAGGCCGAGAGTGGGCGTTACTACAAAACCTACCGGCTGACCGGCGCTAACACGCAACCCATGGTCTGGGTCAAGCGCGTCTTCGCGGCGCTGGAGCAGCCGTTGGATCACGGGGACGCGGCGTTGCTGGTGCAGCGCATCATCGAGAAGCTGGGCGATCCTGATGCAGAGTTCCTTGTACCGCACACGGTCACCGATTTCCACCGCCAGCGCCATGAGCTGTGGATGGTCAATCCGGCGGTCATTCAGCTCCAGGCAGACACGCAGGCCGAGCACTGGCGCTGCCCCAAATGTGGCACGGTCCAGCGCCTCCGGGCACTGCACCTCTGCACCGGGCTGACCTGCCGCACGGCGTTGAAGCGCGACGATTTGACCGATAATTACTTCCGCCGGGTCTACGCCACGCCGTTGGGCGAAGCCGTTCCGGTGATCGCGGAGGAACACTCGGGGCAGGTCAGCGGGGAGGAGAGGCGGGAGATCGAAATCCACTTCCGCGACGAGAAAAATCCCCTCAACGTCCTGATCTGCACGCCCACGATGGAATTGGGCATCGACATCGGCCACCTCAACGCCGTGACGCTGCGCAATGTCCCCCCCAGTCCCTCGAACTATGCGCAGCGCGCCGGGCGGGCCGGGCGCAGCGGGCAGCCGGCCCTGATCAGCGTCTTTGCCGGTGTGGGGGCAGCACGCGGTCCGCACGACCAATACTTCTACCGCTTCCCGGAGAAGATGATTGCCGGTGCCATCGCCGCACCGCGCTTCCGGCTGGACAATCAGGCACTCATCACGACGCACATCCACGCGCTGGTGCTGGAAACGCTGGGGCTGCACGGCGCCGAGAAGCTGCCCGTCAAGCCCCAGGATCTGCTGGATCTGGCCAGGCCGGGCTTCCCGCTGTACGCCGACTGGCAGACGACCTACCAACAGGGCATCACGCGCCACTTCCAGACCATCGTCCATGCGGTGGAGACGGCGTTCGCGGCGGAGATCGCGCGCTTCGACTGGTTCGACCGCGCCTTCAGCGAAACGTGCATCCTGCACTTCCTGGATGATCTCGATGCCGCAATGGCCCGCTGGCGGGTCGAATACGGCCGCCTGGACAATGAGCGCGAGGCGTTGAACCTGCAACTGGGCAAGTTCAACGTAGATTACCACCTGGATCGCCGCCGCAGCGTCATCGAACGCAAATTGGAGCAGATGCGCGAAGGGCAGCGGGATTGGTACCTCTACCGCTACCTGGGCGGTGAGGGCTTCCTGCCGGGCTACGCCTTCCCGCCGCAGGCGACGATCCTCTCCCTTGATGACCGCGAGGATGAGATGCCCCGCGATCCGGGAATCGCCTTGACCGAGTACGCGCCGGGCAACTTCGTCTACTATCGGGGGCAGCGCTATGAGATCACCCACGCCCGCCCGCGGCGGCGGCAGGCCGCGGCCACGGCAGAACCGCAGACCGAGCTGGACATCGAGCCGGTGCTGCTCTGCCCGGCGTGTCAACGGGCGTACATGGGCGAGCACGAGGTCAAACGGGCCCGCTGTGAGTGCGGCGCGGATCTGAGCGGCGTGCATCCCTGGCAGGGGATGGAACTCACCGATATGTACGCGCAGGAGCGGGCACGCATCACGGCGGACGAAGAGGAGCGCATGCGCCTGGGGTACGTCGTCTCGCCGCACTACCGGGCGGGTGGCCAGCTTCAAACCTTCCAGGTATCCAGCGCCGGGCGCCGGGCCTTTGGGCTGACGCTGGAACATAACGGGGAAGTGCTCCTGATCAATCGGGGACAGCGCGAGCCGGAGGGCGATCCCCAGGGCTTCACCCTCTGTCGCAAATGCTACCGCTGGCTGGTGGGCAAGGATGCCGGATCGGCACATTTGAGCACCGTGAAAGAGCGAGGTGAGTGTCCGCGCAACGCCAGCGATCCCAACGATCTGGCCGCGAGGTTATGGCTGACCAAGCTGCTCCGCAGCGACCTGGCGATCTTCGACGTGCCCCTGCCGGCCAACGCGGAGCCGGCGATCTTCTACACGACGCTGCTCTACACCCTGCTGCGGGCACTGATGGTGGCCTTCAACCTGGATGAATCCGAATTGGGGGGATTCCTGTCGCCGGTCGGGGACGCTGTAGGGGACGTGGCACAGCGCATCATCATCTACGAAACCGCCGTCGGAGGGAGCGGCGTCCTGGCGGCACTCGGCGAGCCGGGGCGCCTGGCGGTGTTGGTCCAGCGGGCGCGCGAACTGCTTCACGAGGGGGATCCCGAAGGCGGCTGCGAGAAAGCGTGTTACGCCTGCCTGCTGAGCTTCTACAACCAGCGCGACCACGACTACCTGGACCGGCAGGCCGTCCTGCCCTGGCTGCAGGCGCTGGCAGCGCCGGAAGCCGTCTCCGAGCAGGACAATGAGGAGCAGCTACCCGCCCTGCTGGCACAGTGCCAGTCGGAGCTGGAGCGGCAGGTGCTGCAGGCTATCCA
>JAVEWB010000430.1:0-2605 GCA_034004765.1 Anaerolineae bacterium | reverse complement strand
TGGGTTGGGGGAGACGTGCCCCTGTTGCTGGCGACGTGTTGCGTGCAGCGGATGCGCTGCACTTCTTCCAGGTAGCGCTCGCTGGCGACGGCGGTTTTCTGGGCGGCGTGGTAACGAAAACCGCCCAGAAGTGCGTCCACGAGGTGGAGCTGAGCATGGTCGAAGAAGCGGAGCCACAGCTCGAAGTCGCCCGCGTAGTCAAATTCGCCATTGATCGCTCCGCCGCTCTTTTCCCATAGATCACGGCGCCAGAAGGTACTTTCCTGCTGAATGTAGGTATCGAGCGCTGGGTCGAGATAATCGTCCCTGGTGAAAGTGCGCATCAGGCGGACGTCCGCCAGATCACCCTGTTCGTTCCACGTGCTTGGACGGCCTGTGAGCCAGGAAACCTCGGGGTGGCTAATGAATGCGTCGGCGACGGTTCGGAAGCTGCCAGGATGGTATTTGTCGTCTGAATTGATCCAAGCCATGATGGCTCCGCTGCTGCGACGGAATCCTTCGTTGATGGCCTGATACTGCCCACCGTCCCGTTGGGACTGCCAGTAGGTTAAGTATTTCTCATACTTCTTGATGATCTCGACGGAGCGGTCGGTACTCCCCCCGTCCATGATGATGTATTCAAGGTTTGGGTAGCCTTGTTCCAGTACCGAAAGAATGCATTCCTCCAGGAAATCGCCCTGATTGTAGGAGGGCGTGACGATCGAAATCCGTGGCGGGGTGACTTCACCCTTGCGCGGCGGCACGGACAGTAGTGGCAACCCATCGGGGCCGAACACACGGCGGGTCTGGCGCAGCGGGAGTTCCTGAAGTCTGGGCTTATTCATTTTGTATCGGCGGCATCGCGATTGGGGGTGGCGGGGCGAAGTACCGGGCTGGAGCGGGGGGCGATCTAGGCCACGGCCGGTTTGCGCCAGACGAGATTATAGGAGGCCGGCCGACCGAAGGCCTCATAGGTCTTCTGGGTGATCGGCTGCCATTGCCGTGTGTAGGCCGCCCTGCTCATATGCCAGAGATCAGGGTCGAGGCGCAGTGCCCAGAGCGGGACTGCCGGGTTGAGGGTGGGGCGGTGAGCGTGCAGATAAGGGATCAGCGGGTGAATAAAGGCCTGCCGGTGCAATACGACATCGATACAGTGCATAGAAAGGCCACCGGGCTTGAGGATTCGGTCGATATCGGCAGCGATGCGCTCGAGTGTGGCTTCGTCTTGCGGAGTGTGTTCGAGGGTCGAGATGCTGAATACGCCATCGAAGGTGTTGTCTGCCAGTGCAGGAGAAAAGTCGCCAATGTAGGCGCGCACCAGCGTGTGGCCTGCCGTGTTGCTGGCGTCTGTTGGTCCCGCGCCCAGACCTTCGAACTTGTCCAGATTCCAGAATTCGTATTGGCCTTTCAGCGCCTGAATGATTCTGGAATTTCCCCCACCGATTTCCAGCAGGCGAGCGCCCGGTGGGAAGTTGTCGAGGATGAACCAGTAAGTCAGCATGTCCTGGTAGACCTTCAGGTCGCAATCTTCGATATCCGCTCCCGCATGCATGGGCGGCAGGCCGAGCTGAGTGAAGTGGCGGACACGTGAAATCGTATAGTCGGAGAAATCGTCTGCGCGGACCTGCGCTCGCGCCGTCTTGGAGGGCGCCGGCGGGGGAGGTGGGGTAGAGGGCTGCTTCTCGCCGAGGCTGAGATAGAGGCCGGCGACTTCATGGTCCTCCGGGTGGCTCATCATGTAGCCGAAATACACGTGGCGCGCCTGCTCGATATGCCCCTGCACGGTCAGCGCGGCAGTGAAGTTGAGCAGTGAGGTGCGATCGTTCGGATCGTTCTGGTGCGCACTGGCGAAGAATGAAAGTGCGTGTTCCGGTTGTTGATTGATCCACCACAGTACGCCGATGTTGTTTTGCGTTCGGGTATGGTTGGGAACGAGGGACAGTGCGGTTTCGAAGTGCTCTGCTGCCTCATCGAACTTTTCGGCCTCGACTGCTCGCTCTCCCTTGTCGCAGGCCTCGTCGGCCAGTGCCAAGGTCTGGCTGGGCGCTAGCGCGTCGAATGGCAGGGCGCCTTGCAGCACCCGTTCCAGAATGGCGTTCTCGAACTGTGCGTGGAGATTCTGCGAGTCCTGGCCGAACTGCGCGAGGATTTGCGGGGAGGTGGCAGCGAGGAAAGCCTTGGCAGCAAGCATGTTCTCCGGGCGGAAAAGAACATCCTGCCATTTGTCGACGGACGCCGGGCTGGCTGCATCGTGCTGCGGGATACCGATACTGTCGCCAAAGGCGCCTTTGTAATGCTGTGTGGGGTCGTACCGCAGCATCGCAGGCGTGAAGTCTACTTCGAGAAAGTCGCACAGCTTCCGCAACTCCGTTTCGGGCTGTTTGACCAGCGTCTCGTACTGCAGGGTATGGGCCTGGTGACCGAGTAAGGGCAAAGCCTGGGCCAGATGCTCGAACCCGCGGGTTAGATCGCGCTGGTGGTGCGGGCTGGCGAGCGCTTGTTCGACGCTGCCGTTGAACCAGGATTCGGCCACGGAAGCCAGAATGCCGAGTGGATTGCGGAGCAGAACGACGAACTTTGCCAGTGGAAAGAGCTGCCGCAGTTCAGGGATGATGTAGTGATAACG
>JAVEWB010000429.1:0-2618 GCA_034004765.1 Anaerolineae bacterium | reverse complement strand
GGTCACGATCGTCGGGCTGGCCGTCTACTGGTTCAAGGTCCCCTTTCAGGGGAACTTCTGGTCTTTTCTGTGGCTCTCTTTCATGTACGTCTTCTCGGGCCTTGGGCTGGGGCTGTTGATCTCCATCCTCGCGCGCAATCAGAAGCAGGCCCAGCAGATGCTGATCACCATGATGCTGTTGGGTGTGGTCTTGGGCGGCTTCATCTTCCCGCGCTATGCAATGCCGCCGGTCCTGCGCTGGGCGGGCAATCTGTTCCCCCTGACCTATTTCATCCCGATCGCGCGGGGGATCGTCACCAAGGGCGTGTCCATCGATTTCCTGTGGGGACAGGTGGTGGCACTTCTGGTCCACACGTTGATCATCGTGCTGGCCGCTATCAGGGCTTTCAAGCCCCGGCTCGAATGAATCAGGAGCAATAAACCGCACCGTTTCATTCAAGTACGCATTTGAAAATGGAGAGAAAACGCATGGAATCGGGTCTCGTCCGTACCTGGGCCCTGACCAAAAAAGAGCTGACGCAGCTTGTCCGCGATCGGGGTACTTTTGCCCTGATCCTGTTCCTGCCGGTCGTGGAGCTGCTCCTGTTTGCCTATGCCGTTTCGCTCACGGTCGATCATATCCCTACGGCAGTTGCCGACCTGAGTCTGGACGCGCAGAGCCAGGCCTTTGTGGATGCACTGACGGTCTCGGGCTTTTTCGACGTGACGCTCTGGGTGCAGGATGAGGCGCAGGTGATCCGGGCGATCGATGAAGGCGTGGTCAGGGCCGGGATCGTGATCCCGCCGGATTTCGCCTCCCAGACCGAGCGGGGTGGGGCTCAGGTGTTGATCCTGCTGGACGGGTCGGACTCCTTCACCGTGCAGTCGGGGTACAGTGCGGCGGCGGCCATTGCACAGGCCCGTGCCACGCAGATGCTCCTGGAGCAGTTCGGGCGCGCCGGTGCGAGAGGTGGGGGGATCACGCTGCCGGTGGTCACCGCATCCCACATCCTTTACAACCCGGACATGGACGATATGGTTTTCCTGGTGCCGGCAATTGCCGCTGCCATCTTGCAGTTGATGTCGCTAGGGCTGACGGCGATGGCGGTCGTGCGGGAGCGCGAACTGGGGACCATCGAGCAGCTTCTGGTCACACCGGCACGTCCTCTGGAACTCATGATCGCCAAGATGGTCCCGAACCTGCTGGTCTCGGTCTTCAACCTGGTTTTCCTGATGGCGTTGAGCGTTTTTTGGTTTGGCGTGCCGTTTCAGGGCAATGTCTGGCTTTTCGGATGGCTCTCGTTGATCTTCCTGGCCTCCGGGCTGGGAATGGGGCTGCTGATCTCGACGATCGCCAAGACTCAAAAGCAGGCTCAGGAGCTGACGATGCTGATGGTCCTCCTGAGCCTGCTGCTGACCGGTTTTATCTACCCGCGCGAGCCGATGCCGCCGGTGGTCCGGGCGGTGGGTAACCTGATCCCGCTGACCTATTTCATCCGCATTGCGCGCGGCATCATCACCAAGGGGATCGGGCTGGAGTTCCTGTGGACCGACGCGCTGGCGCTGGTGTTCTATGGCGTGCTGATGCTGATCCTGGCCTCGGTGACGTTCAAGAAGAGACTAGACTAAAGGCGGGATTTCTTTAGGCGTCAAACGGCAAACGTCAAGCGTCAGGGACGGGAGACGAGGTGGGGTAATCCCAGGTGCGCATTGGAGGGGTGGTCCAGCGTATAGAGCGGCTTCCCCCAGGAGGCGATTTCCTGGACCAGGTGCGCAGTTTTGCCCTCCGGCTCGGCGTGGGCCACGAGGAGCGCGTCGGCCAATGCGGCTACCAGCCGGTTGCGCTGCAGGGCGGTCTCTGCGGTGGCGCGCTGCACGTACTCCGGGAAGGGGGAGAGCAGGAGGAGCCGGCCCTCGGCCAGCGGCTCCCGATACTCCGGCTTGAGGCGCATCCGCAGCAGCGACCGCGCCGGGCAGAGGATGATAGTCTGCGGCCCGCGAAGCAGTACGGCCAGCACCTCTTGCTCTGCGGGGGAGTGAAAGCCGCTGACGAGCGTGGGGCCTGTGGTTCGCCACTGCTGTGCCAGGTCGTGGACGTGCAGCAGAATGCTCCCGGGGGCTTTGGCCGAGCACACCAGGCCTAACGTGGGCGTATGAAGGAGGGCCAAATTCCCCTCCGTATCCAACCAGGGAGGGGCCTCGGCGCCCAACGTGCGGAGCAACGCGGCAGGGTAGTCGGGTGCATCCGAGGTCAGACGGTGGATCTGGCTGTTCGACTGCATTTTCAGACTCCGCTTCAGGAGGCCTTTCTGTCCCTAAGGTGGACAGTGAGATCGACGCCTAAGGCCGTGGCTACTTTCTGCAAGAACTCAAGGGTTGGATTGGCCAGCCCATTTTCCAATTTCGAAATATTGGCCTGCTTCGTCCCTGCCTGTCGTGCTAACTCGGACTGCGACCAGCCCTTTTCCAGGCGCAGCCGTAGGACCTCGTTCGCAATGTTCCAAAAGGGCTCACGCTCTTTCTCTGCCGCGACGTACTCCGGGTTTTGACGTAATTCGCTGCGAAACTCCTCGAATTTCATAGGGCTATCTTTCAGCCTGCCTTTTGAATATTATAGCATATATACTATAAATAGCCCA
>JAVEWB010000428.1:0-2621 GCA_034004765.1 Anaerolineae bacterium | reverse complement strand
AGGCGACTCAGGAAGAGATCCAGTTCCGCTACCGGTTCGACGGCATACGCCTCCAGCCAGCGGCGCAGCACCTCGTAGCGGCCCCCCAGCATGTAGGTGATCCGCTGCTGCACCTCCGGCTTCAACCCCTCGAAGCTTTCGAGCCGCGGCTGCCCCTCACGCGGACGGTAGAGGATCTCCGCGAGAAGCTGCGCCCGCACCAGATCCAACTCCTCGATCGCCGCCATCAACGCATAGGCCACATCGTAGGCGGTGGGACAGAGCCCCCAGGCGGGATAGGCCAGCGAGGCCAGCGTCAGCAGACACTGCGTGGCGGGCTCGTCGCGCAGCGCGCGCGAAGGGCGATGCGAGCGCACCGGCACCTTCAGCCGCTCCAGCCGGTTGACCAGCGAGAAGCGCAGCACATCCGTCAGGAAAGGCGCCAGCACGACGATTTCCGACGGAGGGACGCCCTCGTTGTGCACCAGCCCGGCGATGGCCTCCGCGACCCAATCCAACATCTCCGGATAATAGCGATGCGTGCCGTAATGCATCACCTCTCGGACCTGCGGGGCCTGCGCCCGAGCAGCTCGACGTGCCGCAGCATGAGGAGTGCCCTCGGAGACCTGATTTAGCGCCCGCGTGAGCGCCTGCTCGAAGGCTTCCACGCCCGGGGTCGTCACAAAGGAATCGGTAAAGGTGAGCCGCGTGTCACAGCCCTCAGCCAGGCTTGCCGCGCTTTCGGGATCGGCGCCCAGAAAGAGGCGATGGCCGCCACCCTCGTCGTAGATCAGCAGCGCCGAGGCGGCATCGTGCAGCCAGTCACGCAGCAGATCGTGGGCAACCGGGGTATCCTCCTCGACGTTGTCGACGATGAGATGCGGGTACTGCGACAGCAGGTAGTGGCGGCAGATCGGCTCCGGCCACAGGTGGCGGTAGAAGACCTCCAGCTGCAGGGAGAAATCGAGGAGATTGTGCTCCAGGCAGTAGCGGCGGAAGAGCAGCGCGCATTCCTGGGCCTGATCGTACACCCGCGTCTGGGACTGCTCCCCCACCCAGGCAGCCTTGAGGCGTTCCGCGATCTGCGTACAGAGGAACCCCACGACCGCCGCCTTGTTGAGGTTATCGATGATCTGGCTGTAGAGGCGGTTGCGGTCGAGCGTCAGCCCCTGAAAATAATCCTTTTCCCCGATCTGGGCACCCACCACGCGCGCCATGAAGTACTGCGCCGTCTCCAACGTCAGGAAGACGGGGCGCGCATCGGGCTGTCCGAACCCGGCCTCCTCGACCACGAGCGGCCAGAAGAGATCGACCATCCGCCGAGCCAACCCGCCCATCGTGGCAATGGAGATCTGCCCGCCGGGGGGCAGGCCCGGATCACGCCGGGCGGTGTCATAGGGGACCGCCAGCGTGCGCTGCGGCGTCAGAACCAGGATCCGATCCGCCGGGACGCCCTCGTGCAGCAAATGCAGCATCCGCGCCACGCCGGCCGTCGTCTTCCCGCTCCCGGCAGGGCCGGAGAGGAAAACGCTGCGGTCGAGCGGCAGCGCAATGAGTTCGGTTTGATAAGAAGCGTAGTCTGAAAGTTTAAGCATGTCCAATCAGTACCTGATCTAATAAAGAAGCTCAGAACTCCTGCCTTCAGGAGCAAGAAGCATACGTATCATACCTGTTTATCAATAAGATGCCGGGTGTGATCATCGGCCAGTTCGTTTTCGGATGGCAAAGGTCCCTCCGGCTTCAAAATGCCTCTAAGGTGCAAAAAAGAATCACTCTGCGGCTTATCAGACTGTAGCTCTTCACGCACCGACCGGCTGATGAGTTCCAGAAGTGAGAGGCGGTCCTCCAATGAGAGCCGCTTGATCTCCTCGACCAGCTCCTGGTATAGCATACTTCACCTCGCATCTGCTATAGTCCTTCTCCTTACGGGAATATCCGAAACCACATCAGCAGGCACTGGATCACCAGAATCAGCGGCAGGAGCAGCGCCGCAATCATGATCATAATGATCCGCGTGACGGAAGAACCCGACGCCACCTCCTCGCGGTTGGACATCACGACGTAATCGCCGATTCCGCTCAGCGGTGAAACCTCCATTCCCTCCACCGTCCGCGCCTTGATCTGTGCCTGATGCGCCTCCCAGGCCTTCTCGATCGAGCCCAATCCCATGTATTTGTAAACCTGATGCGCAGCATTCGCAACATCCCCGTGCCCGCCGGTTCCGGTAATCAGCACCATGCCGTCGGTCAACTGGGAATAGAACTTGATGCCCAGCCCTAATAAAAGCGCAAAAGTCGCATCACGGCGCGAGAACAGCAGCGGATAAGAGGTTGCAAAGCGCAGGCCGCTTCGCACGCGCACGACTTCGCGCTGCTTACGCATCGCCGCCAGAATCGGGTAGAGCAGCACAGCCGCACCGGGGAACGTCACCTCGCTATAGACGGTGAGCTCATCGAAGCCCAATGCGCGAAGTGCCGCAATCGGCTCCGCGTAGCGCTGCTCGACCTGCGCCTGGATCTCCGGGTCCTGGACAAGTTCATAGGTTATGTAAGACATAGGGGGCCTCCTCATCTATTATTCATTGTACTCCTGGGGAGCGAGGACACAAGGGGAAGGTGCAAAGAGAGCATCATGATTTGCTT
>JAVEWB010000042.1:0-11902 GCA_034004765.1 Anaerolineae bacterium | reverse complement strand
CGTGAATTTTTCCACCGGCCACGTCAGCCAACCCAGGTACTACTGAATCGATAAAACACGAGGACAAAAAATGAAAATCTTATCTGTTGCTGAAATGCGCGACCTCGAAAAAGCTGCCGACACGGCAGGTCACACCTACGACAAAATGATGGAGCTTGCCGGACAGGGGGTTGCCCGCGCTATCCTGGAACACCTCTCCAACAACAACGTTCGAACCACCGGGCGCGGAATTCGTGAATGCAAGACCCTGGTTCTGGTCGGGCCGGGCAACAACGGGGGTGATGGCCTTGTTGCAGCCCGCTATCTGAGCGAGGCAGGGGCTTCGGTCACTGCCTACTTAAGCAAGAATCGTGATCCCCAAGAGGACAAGGTGCTAAAGCTGGCTATGGAGCACGGCGTGAGCATCGTGACCTATGACGACGATAAACGTGGACGCGAGCTGCGCAAGCTCCTTCCACGGGTGAAATTGTTGATCGACGCCCTGTTGGGCACAGGCGCTCAGCCTCCCGTGAAGGGCACCATTGCCGATATTTTGAAGCATACCCACGAAACCCTGGAAACACTGAACATCCACCCGCTCACCATACTCAACCGTCTACCGGAGCCTACTTCCTCCCTACCCCTGGTCGTGGCGGTAGATGGCCCTTCAGGCATAGATTTCGACACAGGGGCAGCCGATCCGCTGACCTTGTGCGCCGATATAACGGTCACCTTCGCCAATCCCAAAAGAGGACACTTTGAATTCCCGGCAGCCGCACTGTCCGGGACGCTGATCGTAGCCGATATTGGCATCCCGTCACAGGTTCGCCCTCCGGAAGCCCCCCCCGAAGTCCTCACAGCAGAGATGGTACAGCAGTGGCTTCCGCCCCGTCCGGCCAGTGCGCACAAGGGGACCTTCGGCAAAGCCTTGATTGTCGCCGGCTCCATCAACTACACCGGCGCTGCCGGGCTGTCGGCGATGGCAGCGGTGCGCAGCGGCACCGGGCTGGTCACCCTGGGACTGGCGGGGGCGCTTCACGATGCCGTGACACCGCTGGTTCCGGAAGCCACCTATCTGATCCTCCCCCACGTCCTGGGAGCACTCACCGCCGACGCCGTTCCGGTGCTGGAGAAAGCCCTTGCCGGTTACCAGGCCCTCCTGATCGGGCCAGGGTTGGGTCAGGCGCCCGAGACTGCTGCCTTCATCACAACGCTCTTCGGTTCCCGCTCCGAAAAGCGCGCCGCGGGCTTTCTATCGCAGGAGCGAGGAGAGCCATCCCCGCCGGCCTCCAAGCTCAACCTGCCATTGATCATGGATGCCGATGGGCTAAACATTCTCAGTCAATTTGCCAACTGGGCTGAGATGCTGCCTAAGGAGACCATCCTCACCCCCCACCCCGGAGAGATGGCCCGCCTGACCGGGAAGTCCCCGGCAGAGATTCAAGCCAACCGCTGGCAAACTGCGCGAGACTGCGCAACCACCTGGAAGCATGTCGTTGTTCTCAAAGGGGCTTTTACCGTTATTGCCGCGCCCGACGGACGCACGGCAATGCTGCCCTTTGCCAATCCCGGATTGGCCTCAGCCGGAACAGGAGACGTGCTGGCCGGGGTAATCGTCGGGCTGCGGGCACAGGGATTGGGTGCTTTTGAGGCGGCGGCTGCCGGGGCCTATATTCATGGGGTTGCAGGAGAAATAGCCCGCGAAGCGCACGGCGATACAGGCGTAACCGCCCAAGACGTGGCCGGGGTCCTGCCCGAAGCGTTCAAACGCCTGAGAGGTCAATAAAAAAGTGCCCCGGAGCAGGAGCTGCTCCGGGGCACAAAAAACCGAAGGGTCAACCCGCTTTCAGGGATTGGGCAAACTGATAACCAAATTCCACCCCGCGATCAAGGCCCTCAAGGTCAGAGCCACCCCGGAAGGCAAAGGACTCCTGGCACTCCCAGCGCAGCTCCTCAGCCAGCTTTTTGAAGTCGCGCTCTGCACCGCCGCTCCAACCGTAGCTGCCGAAGTAAGCGGCCTTGCGGTTGAAGATGCGCTTGTGCTCCACAGCGTGCAGCGCGTTCACCATCGTGGGGAAAAGGCCGCCCTCGTACGTCGGTGCCCCAATCAGGACCCCGGCATGTGTGTAGACAGAGGGCAGTATACGGCTCACATGGACATGACTCACGTCAAAAACATCGATCGGGACGCCGGCTTTAGCCACGCCCTCGGCAACCGCCTCGACCATGCGCTCGGTCATCCCATACATCGTCCCGTAGAGCAGGGTCACGCCCAACTCACCCGGACCACCGGCAGCTTCCGCCCATTTTTTGTACAGCGCGACGATGCGTCCGGGATCCTTACGCCAGATCAAACCATGTGAAGGCGCAATCACATCCACCGGTACATTAGCCAGCTTGCCGATGGCTTTCAATACCGGTTTGGGATAGAGCGCAACAATATTGACATAGTAGCGCAGCGCCTCGCGTTCGTAGAAACTCAAGTCGTCATACTGATCATCGAAGATAGCGCCCTGCAGCGCACCATAGCCTCCAAAGCCATCACAGGGAAACAGCACCCGCTGCTTCACCTCGTAGGTCATCATCGTCTCAGGCCAGTGAACAAAGGGGGTCTCCACAAACTGCAATGTATGGGATCCCAACTCCAACACCTCACCATCGCTGACCGCCCTAACGCCTTGAGTAATATGGTAGAAAGCATCCATAAACTCCACGGCCTTCTGGGTCCCCAAGATGGTCGCATTGGGAGCCACACGGCGCAGCGTACGCAGCACCCCCGTATGATCGGGTTCCATGTGATTCACCACGATGTAGTCAAGAGCCAATGGATCAACGAGGTGCGCGATCTGATCCAACAGCTCATCGGCTTTGAAATCACGGGACATATCAATCAACACCTTCTTATCGTCATCGATAAGATAGGCATTGTAAGAAACGCCCTCCCGATCGATCGGCCACAGTCCCTCGAAAAGGTCTGTCGTGCGATCGTTCACACCAATCCAATAGATACCTGGTTTAACTTCAATTGCGGGCATAAGCTTCAACTCCTCCTGTTTCCAGAGCTAAGGTATAGACGCCTTCATCAACATGCTGGAAAAGGATCTCTCGCAACAGCGACAGCACCTAATCAGTGATCGTCCAGGTCGTCCCGTCGCTTACCTCTACTCCTGTTTCCTGAATCAGATCATTGCCGTCGCAGTCCTGGACCAACATGTCGTAGGTTCCCGGCTTCAGGTAGAAAAACCGCACACCTTCCTGAGCAGCGATCGATTCCTTTGCTCCCAGCCAATCCTCACCCCATTCATCATTCGTAGAAAGAGAAATGTAGGTATAGCAAACCTCAGTGGAACTCTCGTTGTAGACTTCCATCTTCACCGTCCCCGACCCACCAACGGTCACCGTGGAATCACTGGAGAGCTGCCAGGCTGTTCCCAGTGTGGCCCCCTCGCAGTTCTGCAGCATCACATCGTGCTCGCCTTCGGAGACCTCGAAACTCATGCTTGACCCCGCACCGATCGTATCACTATCGCCGAGCCAGTCTTCGCCCCACGCCTGTTCGTCACTGGAAGAAATCAACACATAGCAAATCTCATCGTCAGAGGTGGCGTTTCTTACCGTCACGGTGAAACCATCTCCACTACTCTTGCCACCGCCCGTCTCGATTTCAGGGATTTCCACGTCCTCCACCTCAGGGGTCGAATCAGGGGACAAAAAGTTACAGGCCAGAGAGACAATCAAGGCCAACACTACCAGTAAAACCAAGGATGTACGCTTCATGAAAAACCTCCTTCTCCCAATTGAATAGTATTGTATGACCATACCACAAAACTATACTTTCATTATACCAAACTTGAAAAAGCAAACAAGCCAAAAAGCAAGGGGAATTTACCCTGGAACTGCCATAAATAGTATTTGCGAGTACTTCAAGTCTATGATACAATAATGAAAATTAAGTCTGACGGTAAGAGAGTCGTAAGTAAAGCTCTGATACCAGCCGTATTCACGCAAAGCGCCATTAGAATAGCCATGTTATTAGCAGACACAATTCAGGTCCTATCCGCAACCCAGGCCCGGCAGATGAAGGAATTTGCAGAACGGGCCCAGGTCAGCCTGGCACGCTTCTCAAGCGCAGAGGTTAGCTACGACGCGACCGGACTCCAACTTCTGGATGAGTGGGTCGATCGCCACCTCCGGCAGTTCCCCAATCCGTCCCCCAATGTACTCACCGTCTGGGGGGCCTTTCTGGGAGAGACCTTTCGGCAGCGGATCAATGGCGAGTGGGTCATAGATAAGGCCAGCGGCAAGTCACGCCTCGGCATCCTCGTTCCCAAAGGGGAACACAATGCACTCTTCATCGATGTCATGGATCAGGTAGACAGGCGCACAAAAGGTGGCATTGCCGAATCATTGGCCTACTACTACACAGTCAAAAGCATCGAAGCCCGGGAAGAGTAAGAAAAGCGACTGTCGTGGTTTCCATACCGCAGCAGGGCCGCCACGGTTTCCTCGGTTTTGAGAAAAGAAACAGCCTCCATGTTCGATGAAGGCTGTTTTTCTTCCGAATTGCTTTGCACACAATCTGGGCTAGTACGTAATAACCCGCGGCAGTTTCTTGGCCTGCTCGACCCAATCCGTAACTTCGTTCACCGTCGGCAGGCGGCGTACCAGCTTCTTCTCCGCGTTCACCTCTTCCATCTTCTTGCAGAGATTCTCAGCCTTGCGCTGTGCCAGTTCGGGGATCGTGTCTACCCCGGCAGCTTCCAGCAAGTCCGCATACTCGGAGCCGACGCCGGAGATGCGGAAGAGGTCCACGTGATTCACCCATTCCAGAATGAGCTTATCGCTGATACCGGACTTTTCCGCAATTTCCTTACGCCCCTTCGGAGTAGCTCCCATTTCCAATAAGTTGTCGGTCGTATCAACTCCTGCGGCCTTCAGTTTCGCAGCATAAGCAGCACCAACTCCTTCGATATCTACCAACTTCGCCATAACACCCTCCTTGTTTTCAAAATGGTTAAAGATCCATCAGAGAAAGTTCTAGCACTACACCAGGGAATATAGATCCCTCGTAACTACCGGCCAAGATGCATGGGCATGATCACATGAGTAAACGCGATCTCGTCCCCCACCGCCCTGATCACGCCGGGGTTCGTAGCGGCGTTCATCTCCAGGGCCACCTGCGGGACATCCAACGCAGATAAAACATCGATAAGAAAACGCACATTGAAAGCGATTTCCAAAGGATCCCCTTCGACACTGGCCGTCAGGCGCGTCGCGCCCTCACCGGACTCCGCCGATGCCGCAGAGACAACCAGTTCCCCCGGCTCCACCTGCAGCCGCACAATATTGGCCACATCGCGGGCGAAAATAGCCGCGCGCTTGCACGCTTGCAGCCACTCTTCACGGCCCAGAATGACACGCGTCTTGTAGGCCTGTGGAATGATACGGCGATAATCCGGGAAATTCCCTTCGATCAGTTGCGAGTTGAGAACCGTATCTTTCAGTCGGAAAAGCACCTGATTATGAGTACGCGTCGTGGAGATCTGCACCGGCTCTTCCTGTCCCCCCAGAATCCGCATCAACTCCGAAAGTGCGCGCGCCGGGATGATGACATTGAAAGGATGAGAAACCGGATGGACCAGCGGCACGTGGCGCAGAGAGAGGCGGAAGCCATCCGCAGCCACCAGCTTCAGGGTCTCACCTTCGAACTCGGCCAGCACACCGTTAAGCACTGCGTGGCTGTCATCCATCGAAGCGGCAAATGTGACCTGCTCCAATCCTTTTCGCAGATCACCGGCCTCGACGGCCAGGTCATCGCCATCCTCGGGGCTCGGCACGACAGGGAACTCATCCGCCGCAATGCCGCGGAACGTTGCCGTCACCGTGCCACAATGCAGAGCAAGGGACAGCGTCTGCTCGTCCATGTCCACATTGACCTGATCGGGCGGCAAGGAGTTCATCAGGTCGATGAAGTTGCGCGCGGGCACCGTGATAGCCCCCTCGGTCTCGACACGAGCGCCAACCCAATGGACAATGCTCAACTCCAGATTGGTCGCCGTCAGCTTCAGCCGTCCATGGTCCGTTGCCAGAAGGACATTGCTAAGGACAGGCATGGTTGTGCGTGAAGGGACTGCTCGCCCAACGATGCTCAAACCTCTGGCGAGATTTTCCTGCAGGCAAGAGAGTTTCATAGAGGGCCTCCTGATAAATACAATATGAAATTAATTTAAGTATACTCTAACCCTTCAGAAAGGGCAAGAAAACAAAAAACATCCATCAAGCGTCAGGCGCTGCCGCTAAGGCTACTCCAGGTATCTCATCCAACAGCCGCGTTGCAGACACTGCCAGCGCCAAAAGCAGCCAGAAAATGGTCACCGAATGATGAAAGTCCAGGCTGAAGAAGTAATGGTCGAAGACCCCCCCCACGAGCCCTCCCAGCATGGCTGCATGTAGGCCGTACCACAGCGGCTCCAGCTCCGAGTTCGTGCGGGCGCGTCCGCGCCTTATCCAGAAAGCATAAAAGAAAATCCCGGCAATGACCAGGAAGCCGGTCAGCCCCACCAGCCCCATTTCCTCGGCAATCAGGAAATAGATGCTGGCCACACCGATATACGTATCGATATCAGGGGAGCCGGCAAAGCCCACACCTAAAATCGGGTAACGGCTGATCAAAACGAAGGCATCCTTGTATTCACCAAAGCGCATCTGTGTGGAGAGGTCCTCGCCCTGAATCCCCTCGATAAAGTGAGTCACATACTCCTGTGTCCAGGGCAAGGCCAGCACCAGCACAAGGGCAATCAGAACCAGGAACAACAGCTTCGGATAACGAACAAGTCCCAATGCCACAACGGCGACACCAACGCCGACCCAAGATCCGCGTGAAACCGTCAGCGCCAGGCAAACGCCAATCACCGCAATCAGCCCCAGCAGCCAGCCGCGCTTGAAGAGCGGGCGCTGCGCGAACAACTGCGGCACGGCGATCCCTAACGACAGGTTGAGCAGGCTCCCCAGAACATTGGGATCCACCGAGGTCGAGGTAGCACGCTGCATGAGTTCGGGGTCATCGCGTATGAAGCGCAGGACGCCATCTCCTGTGGGATACCCCACACGCCCTAAGGCCGACAGCAAACGAATAGTCAACAGATCCGGCAAGAAGTAAAGGACAATCCCTAGAAGGGCCGCAGCCCCAGCACCGAGCAGAAACAGCCGGGTCAGATGCTCCAGCCGACCGAGGTCCCGCACGGTATCACAGACCAGGAAGAAGAACACGATGCTGAGCAGCACCTCAGCAAAATGGCGGATCAGATAGGAGGTCATGGCCGCATGAGAAAGCCCCGCAACAAATGAGCCGATCGCGAGAAGCATGAAAACAATGACCGCTCCCTCAAGCGCGGTCAATCTCAAGGTGAGCGTCCTACGTCCCAAAGCGATTGGAGCCAGCCAGACAAAGAACAGCCCCATCATGGTCAAATCCAGAAACGTGGGGGTAAATCCAATCTTGAAGGGCAGTGAGGCAAACGGCAGCAACGTAACAATCCCAATGACACCCCAGTAGGCCACCTCGATCTTCCAAAGCGTCAGGGCGACGTAACCGCAAGCCAATGCCGCTGCAATCGTCGGGATAGGTCCAAACTCGGCCAGCGACCAGCCGAATCCCAGTGCCAGCGCAGCAGCGAGAATCAGAACAACAAGGGCCAGAAGCCAACGATGCCTTGTGTAAGCGACCCAGCGCAACGGAATGAGGTCAAAGAAATCATACATAGGTGTATGCCCGCCAGTCATCCTACCTCCAGAAAGATTATACCTGTGCCCAAAAGCACGTCAAGCCATGGTAATCACAGACAGGGGAATGGTCAGCAAAAGACCCGAACTTGCCCCCATTTTGAAACACATTCAAAACATAAAGAGTGCTTGCAAATATATAAAATATATGGTAATCTTTTATAGTAGCATCGCATACAAATCAACGGCAAGGGGGTTAATATGTTAACCATCTTGAATCTCATGGAGAAGCGCAAAGGGACTATCACCTTTGTCGGCGGCATCATCGTCGGGCTGATCATTGGCCTCATTTTTGCCTGGCTCATCTGGCCAGTGCAATGGAGAAATGGCACTCCCGGACACCTGCGGTCGGACTTTCAGCGCTATTACCTCAACGCGGTTGCTGACGAATACAGCCTCGACCGCAACACTGAGGCTGCGCGTGAAAAGCTAGGCTTGAACCTGGCGGCCAAATCCAGCCCGTGGGTCAAAAAGCCGGAAGCCCTGCAGGAAGCCCTGACAAGCGCCATCGCGAATGCCGGTACTGAAGAGCACGTCACGGCACTGGGACGGCTTGCACAAGATCTGGAGGTCAACATCGATACCGCCCAGATCACGCCGGTCGCTCCCGTTGTTACCCCCGAGACGGAACAGAAAGGTATTTCCTGGCTAACCATCCTGGGATTGCTGTTGATTGTGATGGCACTGGTCGCGGCTGCCTTCTACATCCTCACCCGGATCAACGCCCAGCGTCAGGGGCAACTATCTAAACCCGAAGGCGCCAGAGCCGGTGCCTATGGGACGATGGCTCCCACGGAAGAAGGAATAGAAACCGTTGAAGGAGAAGCCGGTCCTCCTGTCTCCTCCTTTGTCGCCACCTATATGCTCGGGGATGATTATTTCGATCCCTCTTTCAGCATCGAGGTTGGCACGGATTTCTTAGGGGAATGCGGCGTAGGCATCTCGGAGAGCATCGGTGTGGGCGACCCCAAAAAGGTCACCGCCCTGGAAGCCTGGCTCTTCGATAAAAGCGATATCCGCACTGTGACCGCCGTGATGGCCAGCGAGTACGCGTACAATGATCCAACACTGAACGCAAAACTGTCCGCCAAGGGTGAAATTATGCCCATTCGGCCCGGACTGGAAACAACGCTGGAGACCACAGCGCTGCACGTCTCCGTAAAAGTGAAGGAATTGGAATACGCGCAGGGCGACCTTCCTACGAACAGTTTTTATCAGCGAGTGAGCATCGAACTGCGCGCCTGGGTAAAATCAAGCGAAAAAGCATAGCGTTTTACTCTTCGCCTGTAATGACCGCATTGGCCGGGGGGACGACTCCCGGCCCGTAACGGTACCGCGCCGACCACGGCACGAAATGGCTGACAAAGCGGTCGCGGTGCAAGATTTCCCCGTGTGCATCGGTAACGACACGTTCCAATGTCGCTGTAAGCCCCTCGTGGGAGCGTTCCAGCAGTTCCACCGTCCCGGCTTCCATCTCAGCATCATATTCGTACACCGGCGGCCCTGCCGGCTCAGGATCCCCCCACTTCGGTCCGATCTGTTCGACCTCGCGACCATCGCTCGTCCCGTAGAAGATGAAGCGCAGCCGGGCCTCTTCAGCATCGACCTCAGTCTCAATGAGCAGCGGCGTGGCTGCATCGTTCACAAAACGAAAATCAACCAGTGGGGAGTAAATCGTAGCGTCAAATCCTGGTCCATAGCCCCCTATTTCATAATAGCCCACCCGGTAGGCATGGGGCCAGCGCTCGATGATCTCGTAGCCACCAAAGAAGGCCGCACGGAAGGCCGTGGTAGCGACCTGACAGATGCCTCCCCCCACCCCCAGCACGGTTTGGTTTCCCACAATCACGTAGGACTCGTCGTACCCTTCAGCAGGGGTAACATCCCCAAGGAACGCATTGAAAGAGAAGGTCTCTCCCGGGCCAATGACGATTCCGTCAAATTTCGAGGCCCCGATCTTGATATTGTGATCGCGCGCCGAAGAAGAACCGGAAAAATACGACTCGCCTACCGCGACAACCTCACGAATCCCCAGCGTCTCAGCGGTCGCCGTTTCAGGGTAGTCAGGTTCAATCGTCTCCACCACCAGCGGCACAAAGTGCTGCCCCACCTGCAACTGCGCATTGATACGCTCAATGGTCGCCTGTAGATCGAGCTCACGCCCGGCCTGAGAGCGGCTAAGTGGGCTCAGCTCCCCTGAGTCCGCGTCGAAGTGGAAACGGGCGTTCTCCGGCTTACGGCGTAACGCCAACTGCATCGGCTCGAGGAAGGCCGCCAGTCCAGCCTCGTCCAGGCCCACCCAAACTTTCCCGTCATCGACACGGATGGAGAGCATCTGCGCCAGCACTGCCGGACTCAATGCCCAGGGACCGGGGTCTCCCTCCTCAGGGTCGGCCAACAAGAGCTCCAAGGGCGCTTCCAAAACGGTGCTCGCCAGATCCAGCGCCTGGCCCGCCTCATCATCCGAGATCTCCGGCTCAAGATACGTGCCCACCAGTGGCAGTTCCACCGCGGACGATTGGCGGAGCAAGGGTTCCAACGTCTTAAGAGTGGCCGTAACATCCACAGAATACCCCGAAGCGCCGGGTTCCAGCCGCAGTTCGGTCCCATCCAGAGCAACGCGGGCGTCCTTGGGCGCAACGTCAAGCTGCGAAGCCAACGCTTGCAAAGCCAGCTCAGCTTTCGCCCGCTCCCAGGAAAGTACCGGGGCCACGATCCTGCCCCGTCCCAGGACGGCCAGACGTTCGAAGAGCGCTTGCACACCCGGAAGCTTATGACCGGGGGCATAGGCATTCGATAACGTGTGAGACAGCACCACCGTCACGCCTAAGTCCGCAGGCGAGAAAATCCATCGCTGTTTATCCGGCCCTGTCAGCGTGATGCGCGGGGTCTCGACATCCAACCCCGTTTGAACGACAGACAACGCCTCGTCGGGTCGCAGTCCGCCGACCGGTACATTCCAGATCCAAACACCGGGGATCAGCCGCTCCTCGAGCCCCGGGCCTAAGGTCAGGCCAGTCACAACAAAAACCAGAGCCAGCAGGCCAGCCACTATGAAGGTAAACCGTAAGCGCTGCATCACGATCCTCCCCGCCGTGCAGCGGGCAAAGCCCTTCTGCTTCATTTCCCAGCCGTAGCCGGGTCTGCTTCCCATTATACACTACTTGACGGATGTTCACCCCAACGTATAATCGCAGCGTAGCAACTATACGGTTGAACTATCAAGGAGAAAAGATGCGCTACCTCATTGGTGTCGACGACACCGACAATCTTCAAAGCCGCGGGACAGGGTATCGCACTCGCTGCATGGGCAGCGAAATACAGCACTTTGCTCATCTGGAAGGCATCGTGCGCCACCAACTGCTGGTGGATCCGCAGATCCCTTATACCTCGCACAACAGCTCCGTCTGCATGGTCGTGGATATGGATGAAACAAGATTCGAAGAACTGGCCGATTTCTGCAGGAGCTACCTGTGCAGCGAAAGCGCACCCGGTTCAGATGCAGGGCTCTGTATTGCGCCTCTGGACCAGGTTGCCGACGAAATCCAGGAATTTGGCCTGGCGGCCCGGAGCCGCGTCATACAACGGCAAGAAGCCGTCACACTGGGACAGAGAGCACACATCCTCCTCGAAGGCCTTACCGGCGATCACAACGGCATCATCGGGGCGCTGGCCGCCGTAGGATTACAGGCCGTCGGTAACGATGGCCGGTATATCTGGTCCCCAGGCATCCGCGAGTTAAACGGCGTCTACACCGCCGCAAGCCTGTACCAGTCCACGGGCATCCAGGCAATCGTCGACCCGGACAAAAAGCCGGTCCCCGACAACGCCCGTATCAATGTGGCCCCCTGGCCGCGACCGGTACTTCTGACAGGGAAAGCCGTGCTCCTTGTCGAACCGGCCCCCGCAGCAGAGAGCTACGATTGGCAACTGCTGCCCAAAGAGATCATCAAGCAATATTAGCAGAAGGCCAAGGGAATGCCAGGGAAAACCGCTGTCCCTGGTATTCCCTCTATAGTGTGCCAGCGGGCCATCCGCTGGATGGCCCACCAACGTTCCCCAACATAATTTGACAGATTTCATTTTAGCATTAAGATTATCGAGATGGAAGCATACCGCGAGTATGTAGGCAATCATCATA
>JAVEWB010000041.1:0-11915 GCA_034004765.1 Anaerolineae bacterium | reverse complement strand
GCTGGTCCCCAGTCGCCAGTTGTAAGATCAAACGTCGGATATGGGTCAAATCAATGTAAATCCCTTTGAATTCATCCCAATCCCAAGGCAAAGGTGGCAATTCCTCGGCAGGACTAAAGCTATCAGTCGGCTCTCCTATCAGTTCAGCGGTATGTGGATAGAGCAACCAAAGAGATTGCGCTGGTAGAGTTCCGTGTAGGATGGGGATAAAAGCACACATTTCTGGATCAAACGTCAGCACTGGTAAGTCCGACTGTAACACTGGATAGCACCAGGACTGGCAGAGCACTATACTGCTATCCTGACCGGCTGTACACAACTCCACACGATAAACGGCGGCTTTTTGAGATAAAGGGAAAGATTCTTCAGTTGTGCGCCAATGAAACTCCATCCGACGGAGCTCAACCGGGATTTCGCTTAAAAAGGTGTCATCTGCATAAATCCGCCAATATACAGTTTCGATTGTCTCTTGCGCCGCGATTTCTTGTGGAGGGAATTGTAAGGTTAGCCCCCGCCCCCATGGCTCCAAAATCAAGCGTGGCTTGCGGAACCGTCCGCGGCGTTGGGGAAGCAGGCGATCACGTGTTGTAAGCCACTCATAATAGTGAGCTACAACCGCTTTTGGCAACCCGAAACTCTCAGTTGCTGTGGACATTTCACTTGCGATCTGAAAAGCCATTTGTCGGCAGCGTTCTACAAAATCCTCAGCGATGTTCCCCCCATACTGCAGAAATCGTAATACTGGCTCACTGAGCTTGTAATGAACATGAGTGCGTTCCAGTCTTTCTTCTAAATAGTCATGCGTCGTCAACGCCGCATAGCGAGGATCTTCTATACTAGGGCACAGAAGATATTCGAAAAACTCTTGGAGATTGTTAATCGGGATGCCACCATGTGCCAGAATTGGGCCGACATAACGATGCCCACCCAAACCAGTAAAGCTTACTACTCCTAAATGCTCTACCGCTGTTTCAAAGAGTTGCCCCCACTCGGTGGCTTGAAGTGGATGCAACTCAAGACCAGTTACTTCACGCACAGCAGGCCAAAACGCACCCGCATCGTATCCTTCCTTGCCCTGCGCGACCAAGTAGACAGCAAAAGCTGATAGGTAATACTCACAAATAATATTACAGCCTGCATTCCACCCTCTTCTGTGCATTAACTGACCTAATAGATAGCCAAGCTCATGGCATTCTTCGGAAGTGAGAACGATTTCGCCCAACAGATCCACTTCAGAGACCTGCGAACGCAATTCGGTTTCCCAAACCTCAAGCGGCTTTGAATTTACCATTCACTTTCATCCATTACAGCACAGCGGGATGCTGTTATACACCTGGTTTGAAAATTACTTTAATTATTGATGATCGCTAAGGCTGTTTTTGTAAATGTCATGTACATAGTCACACTTCACCGAAATTAATAGCTTCGAGGCGGAAATATGATAAAACCGGCGGCCTACCGAACAATCATGGCTAATCGAATTTTGCAAGACCCTGGAGTATATTATGTTCTGCTTCATCCCAGCGACCTGCATCCTGCACTCCAATTTTAGGATATAGCATTACTTCTCCATTGACCCTTATCTTCTCACCATAAGTTACCATTCGTCTGTTTTCCTGCTCGCCCTGTGGCGTATTGGACATTGACAATTTCGGTGCGCCCCGCAATGTTCCAGGAAACAAAGTGCATGGTTTCAATTACCGAATGAACTGATTGTTCAGATGCCAGAGTTAACCTCCTATCAGTCCATGCTAAAAGCATAGTGATGCATTTTAAAAAATTGGTTCGATTACATATTACCTCCGTTCATCCGGCAACGCCTGCCACGGGCAGCTTCACGCAGACATTACTATGTCATTTTCTTAAAGTTCATTATCACTGGGCGGACAAATGATATATCTCAGACATACATAGTATACACCCAGAAATAGACATTACAAGCATAATAATAGTCTTATTATCCTAATTTAAGTAACTTTAACGGTTGAAGACGCGTATAGGAGATGACTTGTGTGCGTTCGCCTCTGTAAATGCAAAACCGTCTATCGTCTCCCGCACCTACGGATGGTACTTATCCCACCAGCTTTCCACCAGATCCACAACGATCTGGATCTGAGCGTCAGCGCACTGGTCCAGTCTTGCCACCAACCGCTCACGCTCGACCGCCAGGACGATATCGCGGGCGGTCTCCTCGGTGAGGGAAGGACGAGCTGCCGTCAGTTGTGCAGCGACACCTTCCTGCAGGTGCTCGCCTTCGAGTTGGAGGCCGGCTAAGAGGTCAGGTGGCAACTGCTGCGGCGCGGTGCACGTTCCGGCAATCCAGCTATCCACCAGTGCCAGAAAGCTACCCTGGGAGTCCAGCGTCTGCAGGTCGCTTTCGACCTCCTCCCACCAGGCCGTCACCACCTCCTTGAGCTGGGGACGGGTCAGCAGATTGGACTGTCCAACCAGTCGCTCAAAGCTCTCCAGCGTCGACTTGCGCACAAAATCCAGACTGGTGTCGGGGTCAGGCAGCAGCACGATCAATGAGCAGCCCGCCTCCCACCAACTGGCAAAAAGCTCGTGTAGATGCGTGCGCCGCGCCTGCACGCCAGGGTCGTTGATGATGGCCGGCCTGAGTGCAGCACGATCGGCAGTGGAAAAGTCAAAGTAGATCGGCCCACCAACGTTTGCATGAAGAGAATAGATCCCATCCCTCCGTGCCTCTTCCGGGGTGAGCCCCGTCAACCGTTTGCGGAAGAGGTTGTAGGGGTTCAGGCCGACGGTAGCGAAGTGAAGTTCGGCGGCCAGGAACTCCGCCGCAGGTACACCCCCCTGCGGGGTCTCACCCGCGTTGCCAAAGAAACCGAATTTGAAGTTGAAACCACTCCCGTCCAAGGGTACCCCCTTTCTGCATAGAGTTACCCGGGGCAGGTGCCGCCGGGCAGACCACTGTCTAACGCTGCCTCAAAAGTGGGCCAGGGTAACAAGTTATACGCAGAAGCACATCCAGAGAGCCAGGATTTAGAACGAGATTGGCCACTGCGAGTATTGTAGCATAGCGGTTCTCGAACACAAAAGCGCCTGGAGGAATCCTCCAGGCGCTTTTGGTCAGGTGCGGGAGCGACGGGACTCGAACCCGCGATCTCCGGCTTGACAGGCCGGCATGTTAAACCGACTACACTACGCCCCCTGACTGATGCAGATAATACCATAAGCCGTACTTTTGTCAACCCACGCTAAACCTTCCAAACCTCCCTGGAAGCTCGGAAGCTTCCAGGGAGGTCAGCTCTTCACCGAACCGGCAAGCAGGCCGCGGATGAAATAGCGGCCCATGAGGATATAGATCAACAGCGTAGGGATCGCCGCGATCAACGCGCCGGCCATCACCATATTCCATTCCTTGATCTGGCTGCCGGAGAGGTTCCGCAGCGCGACCGTGATGGGCTGAAGCTCCGGCTTCTGCAGCGTGGTCACGGCGAAGAGAAACTCATTCCAGATATTGGTGAACTGCCAGATGATGACGACCACAAAGCCGGGCATCGAGATGGGGAAGAGCACATGCCAGTAGGTCCCCAAGATGCCGGCTCCATCGATACGAGCCGCTTCCACCAAATCCGTTGGGACGCCCGCGTAGTAGTTGCGGAAAATCAACGTGGTAATGGGAATGCCATAAACCACGTGCACCAGCACCAACCCCCACAGCGTCCCCCCTAGCCCGATAGCAGAGAGCATCTGCGTCAGCGGGATCAGGACGCTCTGGTAAGGGATGAACATGCCAAAGAGGATCAAAGGGAAAATGATATCCGATCCCTTAAACTTCCACTTGGAGAGGACATACCCATTGAGCGAACCCAATAAAGAAGAGATGAGGGTCGCCGGGATCGTCAAATTGATGCTGTTGAGCATATTGCGCGCAAGCCCCCGCAGTCCCTTATCGGGGATACCGGACCAGGCCGCCTTGAAACTTTCGAAGGTGACCGTCTGCGGCAGGTTCCACAGACGAGAGAGATCCTGCACCTCGGCAAAGGGCTTGAGGGAACTGACCACCATCACATAGACGGGGATCAAGAAGACGAGAGCAAACAGGAGCAATAAGAGGTAGAGACCAATACGTAAGGGAGTCACACGCCGCTTCATAGTTCCGCCTCACGTCGCAAGCTGTACCACAGATAAGGAATCACGACCAATGCCACCATAAAGAGCATCACCATGGAAATTGCCGCCCCCTGAGCATAATGGTTGCCCTGGAAAGTCGTTTCGAACATGAAGATTCCAGGCACATCCGTGGCAAACCCCGGCCCCTTCCCGGTCATCGTATAAACCAGATCGAAGATCTTGAG
The DNA here is from genome assembly GCA_034004765.1 of Anaerolineae bacterium. GTDB lineage: Bacteria > Chloroflexota > Anaerolineae > B4-G1 > SLSP01 > JAVEWB01. The sequence goes on along the minus strand of JAVEWB010000041.1, from coordinate 7,593 downwards.
GGACATATGGCCCAAGATGATCAGCGCGCTGAGCGTGATCGGGCGCAGAATAGGGAGCACCACATGCTGATAGACCTGGAGTTCGGTTGCACCATCGACCCGGGCGGCCTCCCGCAATTCCTCCGGGATGCCACGGAGTCCGGCGAGGTACATGGCCATCGTGTAGCCAATGAGCTGCCACGAAGCTGCAATCACCACCGGGATCAGCGCCAATCGGAACTCCCCCAACGTGCTGGTATCGGTGTACCACTTCCAATAGAAATCGATGCCAAAGCTATGGAGCAGCGCATTGACGCCGCGCAGACGCGTGGGTGTGCCCGGCGCAAAAATCCACTGCCAGACCACGCCGGTAACGACAAAGGAAAGGGACATAGGAAAGAGATAAATCGTGCGGAAAATCCCCTCACCCTTGATATTTTGATCGAGCAGAATGGCCAGAAGCAAGCCCATGGTCACACTGACCCCCAGAAAGAGCAGCGTGAAAAAGAGTGTATTCCAAAGGTCGATGTTGAAACGCCGGGCCGAAATGCCGCCTTCTTCCAAAAAGAGCTGCTTGAAATTATCCAAGCCGACCCAGGTATAATCCGGCTCGATACCATCCCATTTAGAAAGAGAAGCCGCAGTGGTCCAACCGATAAATCCGTAAACGAAAATGCCGACAAGGATAATAGAAGGAAGGATCATTAAAAAGGCAGTCCAGCGTTCGCGGCTTGCATGTCCCATGTGCCACCTCCAAATTTGAATGGGCGTCGCCATGTAAGGCGTGGCGACGCCCATAAAACGTGTTCGCTAAAGGGAGTTACTCGCAAACACCCGCATCAACACAGGCCTGAGCCATACCGGTCTGTGCGGCCTCGACATCGAGGTCGGAGACAAAGAGCGTCATGACGTCGTTGAAGGCGGTCACCCATCCCTCAGAGGCGGCGGCGCCATGGGCCAGGCTCGGGGCAATCTCGTTAGAGGCGAAATCGTCCATAGCCGACTGCAGGTAGACATCGTACAGCGCACGATCGCCATCGGTGCGGGCAGGAATCGAACCCTTCAACGGGTTGAAGGCATCCTGACCTTCCTGGGAGCCGCAGACGGTCAGCCAGGCAACGGCGTTATCGCGATTCGGAGCGCCCTGAGGCAGACCGAAAGAGTCAGAAAGCATGATGAAGGTGCCGGCAGTATCCGGAGAAGGAGCCCAGCCGTAATCCACATCTGCTTCCAGATCGATGGACGTGAAGTAACCCTGCGCCCAGTCACCCATGATGGTCATAGCGGCATCACCGTCCGCCACTAACTGTGCAGCCTGGTCCCAGGAAAGGGAAGCATGATCCTCATTGACATACGCCATCATCGCGGCGAAGGTCTCCAGTGCGCTTGTGACCTCTTCACCGTTCCAGTCCGTCTCACCCGTCCACAGGCCGCGGTAGACCTCGGGGCCCATCGCGCCCAACAGCACGGACTCGAAGAGATGCGTCGCGGTCCAGATGCCATTATCGCCCAAGGCCAACGGGGTCACACCGGCTGCATCCAGGACTTCCGCCGCAGCGAAGAACTCTTCGAAGGTCGTGGGGGCCTCAAGGCCGTTATCCGCAAAGACCTGCTTGTTGTACCAGAGGACATTGGAGCGGTGGATATTCACCGGAACGCTCCAGATCTCACCGTCGTAAGAGAGGACTTCGATTACGCCCTCGGGATACTTATCCAGCCAGCCGTTCTCCTCGAAGATGAAGGTCACCGGTTCCATCTTGTCCGCCATCACCCAGGAGTCGATCAGTTCGTGACCGGCGTGAACCTGGAAGGAATCGGGGGGATCGCCACTCTGCATGCGGGTCGCCAGGACGGCCTTGGCATTGGAGCCAGCGCCACCGGCAACGGTCGCATTGATGATCTCTACGTCAGGGTACAGCTCACTGTAGATCCCGTACATGGCATTCAGGCCATCCGCTTCGCCTCCGGCAGTCCACCAACTGAAGATCTCCAGTGCGCTGGCTTCTTCTGTAGGTTCCTCAGTGGGTTCCTCAGTCGGCTCTTCGGTAGGTTCCTCGGTGGGCTCCTCAGTAGGGGCCTCGGTGGGAGCCTCGGTCGGCGTGGGGCCGCAGCTCACAAGCATCGCCGCAACAAGCAAGAGCGCTAAAAGCGCATACAGTTTCTTGGACATCGTTTCATTTCCTCCTTCGTAAGGTAAATAAATTTTTGCAAAGCGTCAATCTCTCTCGGATATCCGTGAATTTTTTCCGGCTACCACCTCCTTCTAACAGAAAAACAAGTCCTTTCTGAAACAGAGAGAATAACAGCACGATTCCGTCACCGGATGCACAAAACCCATATCAAAAGCCCATGGGACGATCAGCCACGGAACGTGGAGCGTTGCCGATAGAGAATCCTGGGGCTCGAGGAGTTGTCAGATATATCATCACTTCTATAATAGCACAAAGTCCACAGTGAAGAGCCCTAAGTGTGGACAGGAAAAGGACAGGATGTGGACGAATTAACGCGTGAGGCCTTCTTAAAGCATCTGCGTGAGGCATTGCACTACCTCTACGATACCAACCGCCTGCGGCAGAATCCGCTAACCGGCATTTTCAACGTAGGGAACCGCCGCGACGCCTCATTGGAACTGCGCCAAATCCTGCTCGATGCCATCGCCGCGCTCAAGCCGCCGGCAGACGAGCCGCCGCTTTCACGCGGCTGGCGCACCTACAATGCACTCTTCTGCTGCTACGTGCAGCAGCTCAGCCAGCGGATTGCAGCCGATCAACTGGCCATCAGCCCTCGGCAGCTCAGGCGAGAACAGAGCACAGCGTTAGAGGTACTGGCGGACAAACTCTGGAAGGAGTTTGCCCTGGAAGAGCGGCTGCACGGAGAAAACGCAGAACAACTGCCACAAGAGAACTCTCTCAGTCCGACGGCGAACGAGGAACTGGCCTGGCTCAAGGAAGCGCCGCTGGAAAGCCCCACCGATCCCGGCCAGGTGCTGAACACCGTAGTAGACCTGATGCAGCCTTTAGCCGCGCAACACAACGTCCGGTTGAAGCTGGAAAAAGCCGACACGCTGCCCGATTTAGTCGTGCATCCGGTGGCCCTGAATCAGACGCTGCTCAATTTGCTCAGTGTGGCCGTGCCGCGCTGCACCGGTGCGCAGGTCACAATCACCGCCCGTCCCGGCCATGCCGCGCTCGATATAGCCATCCAGGGTGAAAGTGCCGCCGCTCCCGGCGGTGTATCCGATAATGATATTTCCAGCCTCACCATGGCATCCCAACTGGCAACATTGAGCGGAGGAAAGCTAAAAGTTAGAGAGACCAGCACACACAGCTTCGATGCGCTCTTGACCTTACCCGCACTTGAGCAGCTTCCGGTTCTGGTGATCGATGACAACCCAGACACCTTACAGCTTTTGAGCCGCTATACTTCAGGCACACGCTATCGGCTCGTCACCACCCAGAACCCGGAGCAGGTTCTTAAACTGGCCGTGAAGGTCGCACCGCAGATCATCGTGCTAGATGTCATGATGCCGCAGGTCGACGGCTGGCAGGTTCTGGCCCAACTGCGTCATCACCCCCTCACCCAGCGGATCCCCATCATCGTGTGCACCATCCTGCCACAGGAAGCGCTCGCCCTCTCCCTGGGAGCGAGTGCATTGATCAGAAAACCACTCACCCGCCAGGATTTTCTGGCGGTGTTGGATGAGCAACTTTCGCAGATGGAGACAGAATCCCACTGACCGTTTGGATGCAGGTCAGCAGATCGGCAATAGGGAAACCACCGCTGCAAACCACACTCAGCGTATCACTGACCATAGCGCCATTGCCGGGGTCCTGAGAAGAGACGATAATCGCCGGGATATCACAAATGGCAGGGTCCTGGCTCTTTTGCCGTAAAACTTCAAGCCCATCCATCCCCGGCATCACCATGTCAAGTAGCATCACATCGGGTTTCCGGGCACGCAGGAGGTTAAGGGCCTGCACCCCGCTGGTTGCCTGTAAGATGCGATAGCGCTGTCTTGTCGAGGAAAGCATGCGCGCAAAAAGCTGCAGGACCTCCGGATTATCATCAACCAGAAGCACATAGGTGACCTTCGTCCCCAGGTTCTCCAGCGCAGTGAGGAGCATCTGTCGGGTTACTGGCTTTATAAGGTAACACACAACCCCCAACCGCCTGGAGACCTCATCCTCTCCGGGGACCCAACACAACAAAGTAGGAACCTCATAAGGTAAACTGGCTAAGACTTCCTTGGGAAGTGCATCGATGGAAGGCGCATTCACCACCAAAGCCTGCGCCGGGGACTGCCCCAGCACCTGCAATGCCTCCTCGATGTCCGGGACGGAGACCGCCTCGACTTCATTCGTAAAACGTTGGAAAAGCTGCCCTAAGGCGTTTCCGGACTCCAAAATCACAAAACGCGGGACGAACGTCGGCGCCGGCGCTTTAGAGCGCCGAGTGCGTGCGTCGTAGGCCTCATAGGGGTTGAACCAGCGCCGGGCATCTTCTCCCCCCGCAGCCGTCATACCCAACGGCGTCTGCAGCGGCAAGCTGAAGTAAAACGTAGTACCAATCCCTCCAACCTCAGGAACGGGGCTCTGCAGCCACATCTTGCCGCCGTGCATCTCCACAAAACGCTTACTGATACTCAGTCCCAGTCCACTGCCATCGTGCTGCCGTCGGAGAGAACTCTCTAACTGCTGGAACGGCTCGAAGAGGTGCACTTGATCCTCCGGTGCAATGCCGAGGCCGGTATCCGTAACGCTGACCACCACCTTCTCCTGTTCACACCAGGCCTTGATCAGCACGCCGCCCTGCTCCGTGAAGCGTCCGGCATTGCTCAACAGGTTGATAATCACCTGTCGGATGCGGGTGCTGTCACAGAAAACGTCCGGCAGCTCCGGCGAACAGCGGATCTCCAGATAGAGGTGTTTGGACTCGAAGAACGCCCGGACTGTTGATGCCCCCTCCTGAATGATCTCTGCTATAGAGATCCATTCCTTATTGAGCGTCATACGTTGCGCATCGACCTGACTGAGATCCAGCACATCATTCACCAGTTTGGCCAGATGCTGGCTGTTGCGCTGAATCGCAGCAATATCCGCAAGCAAGGCCGGCGGCAGTCCGGCGCTGTAGATCTGTGGGGATTGGGTCATCATTTCGCTGAAACCGATGATCATGTTCAGCGGCGTGCGCAATTCATGGCTCACATTAGCCACGAACATCTCCTTTGCCTGCCGCGCTTCCTCAGCCACCTGATGCAGGGCCTTCAACCGTTCGGAGAGCCGGGCAAGCTCCTGATTGGCCTGAATCAGGTCTTCCTTCATCTGCGCAAGCTCCAGCCGCTGTTCGCGGGCCTCATCCATCTTTTGGCGGGCCTGCTCATAACCGAAGAGCGACCACTCGGTGACCGTGAGCAGCGTGCGCGTTGCCGACCATCCCAAAAGTCCGGTAAACGCACTACTGGCAATCACGCCCAGGCCAAGGTTTAGCGTTATCGGCGGCATGGAAGGATTGTGGGAGATCCATCCCATCAGTGCGGCAAGCAAAAGCTCCACCGCCATGCCGGCAGGCCAGCCCACCGTGAGAACTGCCATCAGCGGTAAAAGCGCGAAAAAGTAACACAACTCCGGGCGTTGAAAAAGATAAATCGCCGTCGTAATCGCCCCGGCCAGGCCTAATTGCCAGATTGCCTGCGCTGCCAGAAGGTTTTTGGTAGTGGCCCAATAAGCAAACGCACAGGCCGCCACGACCACAGGGGTGATCAACCAGACATTTGATCCAACGGTATGTGGCCAGGTCAGCGTGGCGATAAAATGCCAGGCAGCATAGACAAAGCCCGTTGTGAGGATAATCTGACGTGAGGTGGATTGCAGCAGCTCGCTGGCCGAACTGAAGAAAGCGGGATCCATCTCCGGCGATCTATGCATCCAACGCCACATACCAGCCTCCCAGGAAGGATTGAGACGCCGACCTATCGCTCTCGTCTCCGGAAAAACCGCTGGCGACTGGAAAGGCGTGTCCACCTCAATTATACGTTCAACCCCTGGGGAGGCTATTTAGCACCAAGACCTCACACAACCTGACGGACACTGGCAGACTGCCACGCATCGACAGGGATTTCCTTCTCAGTCTCCGCCTGGACGCGGGGCAGCGTGAAAGAGAAACTCGATCCCTGGTTCGGCTGACTATCTACCCAAATCTGTCCACCGTGCAGTTCGACCAATCCTTTGGTGATCGAAAGCCCCAAACCGGTACCCCCCACCCGGCGTGCAGTAGAACCATCTATCTGTGAGAACTGCTTGAAGATATCCGCAAGTTTATCCTGGGGAATGCCAATGCCGGTATCCTTCACCGTTATCTGAATAAAAGGCTCCAGGCGCTCCGTGTGAGCGTTCAACGCTTCGATCTCTCGCACAAAAACAACGATTTCACCGGATTCGGTAAACTTGGCAGCATTCGAGAGCAGGTTCAGCAGGATCTGGCGCACACGCCGCAGGTCCACGTAGACGGACGAGAGATGGGGAGCAACCTCAGCACGGAGGGAAATAGACTTCTCTCTCACCAGGGCACTGGCGGTTGCCAATGCGCTCTCCACCAGTGCCCCCATGTCCACCTCTTCGAACTGTAAACGCATCTTACCCGCGTTGAGCTTGGAGACATCCAAAATGTCATTGATCAGACCTAGAAGATGCTGCCCGGAGTCGTAGATGATATGAAGTTCCTGAGCCTGCATCTCGGTCAGCGGCCCCTCCAACCCCTTGAGCATGACTTTCGAGAAGCCGATAATGGAATTGAGCGGGGTACGCAGCTCATGGCTCATGTTCGCCAGAAATTCAGTCTTGATACGATCCATTTCGGCCAGCCGCTCGGCAGCCTCGCGCTGCTGGCCGTACAATTGGGCATTTTTCACACCTACGGCAATCTGGTCCGCCAGGGTGACCAGCAGAGCCATAAGTTCCCGGTTCAAGCTGTCGGGACGCTCACTCTGTACATAGAGGATACCCAACACGGTCTTACCGGTCAGCAGTGGGATGGCAGCAGCGGACCCTGCATCCGACAATTGTGCGACGCGGAAATAGACAGCCTCCCCGGTAACGTTCTGGGAAATCCGGGGTTTGCCGGTTACCGCAGCAACCCCCACCATGGAACGAGAGCCCACAGGGAGTTGAAAGCCCTCCTCCTTGAGTGCTTCGATGCCTTCACCGGCAGCGGCGTGCAGCACGGCCATATTTGCACCCGGCTCAATGATAAAGACAGCCGCGTGCAGAAACCCTAACCGCTCCCGGATGATCCTTACCGATCTGGTCAACACGATGTCCAGATCAAGTGTGGAAGAAACGGCTTTGGCTACCTCAGCACTGATCGCCAGTTCCTGAGTACGAGCCAGGACATTGGCCTCCAGATTCCCGTAAAGGCCACGGAGCTCAGCCACCATGCTGTTGAAATTGCTCGCCAACAAGCTGATCTCATCCTCATCACCCATATCCGAATAAGACAGTCCGCCGATCTCCACCTGCGGGCTTAGATCGCCTTTCGCAACCAGCGCTGCAGAAGCAGAGAGACGGTGAATGGGCTCAGCAATAGAACGGGTTACAAGAAAGCTCAAAAGGATCAACA
>JAVEWB010000427.1:0-2626 GCA_034004765.1 Anaerolineae bacterium | reverse complement strand
CCCTCGGTCACGAAGGCTGAGGTCGAGTGTTGGGCTTATCCGGCGCAGTGTCTTATCACGGTGGAGGAGCGGCTGCCTGTTCTGGTCTGGCAGGCCGCGGAGGGTCCGTATTGGATCGCTGCAGACGGTACGGTTTTTACGGCTCGCGGAGAGCGGCCTGATCTGCCGACAGTCCGCGGCCCTCTTCCTGACCCGATAAAGGTCCCCGAAGCGGTGCTGCAAGGAGTGGATGCGCTGTTGGCGTTGGGTATCCCCTCAGGTAGTTTAGGGTATAATGCCCCCCAGGGTTTATTCTGGGATGATCCGGAAGGGCGATTGGTAATTTTGGGCACAGGGTCTGAGATGGCACCGCGGTGGCGTGTTTATCAGGCACTGGTGGCAAACCTGGAGGCGCGGGGAGTTTTCCCCTGGACCTTGGATGTACGCTTCCCTCAGGCGCCCACCTATTCTATGGACCGTCCCTGGTAGGGGGAAGAGATGGAACGATCGGTTGTTGGCATCGACGTCGGGAGTTCGAAGATCCAGGTTCTGGTCGGCGAGATCGGCGAGAATGATCAAACCCGCATTGTAGGTGTGGGGCAGGTACCGGCACGCGGGGTGCGCAAAGGCGCTATTGTGAACGTCACTGAGGCGACGGCTTCCATTGCTGAAGCGGTGGAGCGCGCAGAGCAGAGCTCCGGCTATCAGATCGAGCGGGCTTTTGTGGGGATCAGCGGCGCACATATCACCTCCCGAAATAGCCAGGGCATTGTTGGCGTGGCCCGGCGGGATCGAGGCATTACACCGGATGACGTGGACCGCGTTCTCGAAGCGGCAGGAGCGATTGTGCTCCCGCAAAATCAGGAATTATTACATATTATCCCGCGGACCTATACGGTGGATGGCCAGGAAGGGGTGCGCGATCCGATTGGGATGCACGGCTACCGCCTGGAAGTGGAAGCGCATGTGGTCATGGGTTCTTCGACGGCCATTCAGAACTTGAAGAAGTGCGTGACCGGTGCCGGCGTCGAGGTGAGCGAGTTGGTCATGACGACGCTGGCGGCCAGCAACGCCGCCCTGACGGATACCGAGAAGGATATGGGCGTCGTTTTGGTGGACATCGGCGAGGGCACGACCGACATGGCGATCTTTATCGAGGGGACGGTCTGGCACACACGTTCCCTGCCGATGGGGGGCGAGTACATTACCAATGATATTGCGATTGGGCTGCGGCTGCCTCCAGAAACGGCCGAGCAGATCAAGGTGCGCTTTGGCCATGCGTTAGCGGCCCAGGTCGCCGAGGAGGAGCATTTCACGGTTTCGCCCTACGGTGAGACCAGCCCTGTTGTGGTTCCTCGCTGGAAGCTGGCGGAGATTATTCAGGCGCGAGTCGAGGAGGTTCTGGAGAGCGTTCAGCAGGAGATCAAGCGCTCTGGGTATGACGGCCTCCTTCCGGCGGGCATTGTGCTGTGTGGCGGGACGGCAAAACTCCCCGGCATGCAGGGCATGGCACGTGATCTTTTCAACCTGCCGGTGCAGATCGGTGCCCCCAAGGGGCTTTTGGGACTGACGGATCAGACCAATGATCCGGCGGCGGCGACAGCCGTGGGGTTGGTTCGCTGGACGCCGATGTGGGAGGATGTGGGGAACGCCAGTGCGTGGAAAGCTTCGCGTTCTTCAGTGTGGAAGCGGTTAGGGTCCTGGCTGCGTGCACTTCTGCCAGGTTAGTTAGCTCTTCGTAATAGTGGATGGACTCTTTGCTTTGAGAAAGGGAGGTATCGAGATGGGTAATATGGGAGTGGCTGGTGAGAATTTTGCGCAGATTCGTGTGATCGGTGTCGGCGGTGGCGGCAGCAATGCGGTCAACCGAATGATCGAAGAAGGGCTCCAGGGAGTGGACTTTATTTCTGTCAATACGGACGCTCAGGCACTTTTGCTCTCGCAGGCACCCAAGCGGCTGCGCATTGGGGATAATGTGACGCGCGGGCTGGGTGCCGGTGGCTGCCCCGAAGAGGGCGAGAAGGCTGCCGAGGAATCCGCTGACGAGATCCGTGAGGTCCTGCAGGGCTCGGATATGGTCTTCGTCACTGCCGGGATGGGCGGCGGGACCGGGACCGGGGCCGGGCCGGTCATTGCGCGGATTGCCAAGGAAGAGATCAAGGCCTTGACCATCGGCGTGGTCACCCGTCCCTTCACATTCGAGGGGGCCAAGCGCTCCAAATCGGCCATCGAAGGGATCGAGAAGATCAAAGAGGTGGTAGATACCCTGATTGTGATCCCTAACGATCGCCTGGTGGAGATTACCGAGAAGCGGGTGAGCCTCAGTGATGCTTTCCGGCTGGCCGATGACGTCCTGCGGCAGGGCATTCAGGGAATTACGCAGGTCATTACGGTGCCGGGTCTCATCAACCTGGACTTCGCAGATGTGCGGGCGATTATGAAGGAAGGTGGCGCTGCATTGATGGCCGTCGGGCGGGGCAATGGCGAGAACCGTGCGATCGAGGCCGCGCAGCAGGCCATTTCCAGCCGCCTGCTGGACATCACGATCGACGGCGCGCGGGGCATCCTCTTCAACATCACGGGCGGTCCCGATATGACGCTCTACGAGGTCAACGAGGCGGCCTCCGTGATCCGTGAGACGGCACAC
>JAVEWB010000426.1:0-2626 GCA_034004765.1 Anaerolineae bacterium | reverse complement strand
GACAAACGTGCGGATTTGGGGGGTGCCGCTCTGCGATTCCCAGGTGGCAACCTGACGCTGTAACTTGGCCCCGTGTTCGCGGAGTGTTTCGGCGTACCGTGCGTGGGTGATGACCGTGACGCCCGGGAAGTGCTCGACGCCCAGTAAATGGTCCCAATGCCCGTGGGTGAGAATGATGGCGCGCGGCGTGGCCTCCATGTCATGCACGAAACGAGCGATGCCGTGGATCTCCTCTGGCGTGAGCCCCGGGTCGATCAGGCAGGCCTGGCCCTCACTGATGAAGACGCCGCTGTTGGTGGCATAGGCTTCACTTTGGGTAACCCAGAGGGTGGGGGTGAGACCGATGAAGCTTTGGCGCATAGCAGACACTGGTTACTCCTGAGTCGTGGGCGGAACGGCTCCCCCTAAGCGTGCAACGGCCTGCGAGACCGCTTGCGGGTCGGGTCGACGTAAGGCATGCTCCGGGGCCGGTTCGTCTCCTAATACGATAGGTACCACACCGCTCCGGCAGGGGACGGCCAGTGGAACGGTGTACGCCTTATCCCCTTCACGGATCAGATAGTTGCACTCAGGGAAGAATCCGCTCTCCTTGAGGGTGACGTACAGTCCCTCGGCACCGGACAGATAGAGGTCATTGATCTCTTCGGCGGCGGTGAACCGGTCCCAGGTCGTTTGGATGAAAGCGATGCGCCGCCAGCGCAGGCTGGGAATGGGTGGATCGCGGGGGATCAGCGGGCCGATCTGCATCTGGTAATAGGGATCGTCGGCGTGTGGATGATCGGGCTCATCGGGCAGCAAGTCGCGGCGGCGGGCCAACTCGTGACCGCGGACTTCGGCGTACCAGCGGATGCTCCACTTCTCCTCCTCGAACGCTGCCGTGAAGTAGAAAGCCAGGACTGCGGCATCGGACGCGCTAGGCGGTGCAGAATGCAGAGGGATCCGATACCAGCCTGCATCACGGGCAATTTCGAAATCGGCAGGAGACAGCATCACACCTACCAGAACACGGTCGGCAGCGTGAAACATGGGTACCTCCACCATCGGGAGCGAAAGACAATACTCATGGCAGTATAAAAGCATGCTTTGGGATGTCAAGCTTTGTAGGACAATCGATTGTCCCTGCTATCGGGCCGACCGCGCCTGATTCACGAATGGCGTTATCCTGAGAACATCATTCGTGTATTCGTGTCAAATTCGTGGTCGGCAGTGCAGGCCTTGCCCATTTCAGATATAGCTAAAGAAGCCCCCTTTTTGTGTGTTTCGTGGTTGACAATTCGGCCAAATGGCTAAGATGGAATAGAGTCTTGTTCAACCTTGGGAGGGACCATGCATATTGATCACGTGGCCATTGTGGTGAATGATCTGGATGAGGCGCTGGCGTTCTATCGTGATGCGCTGGGACTCGCGGTGACCGAGCGCCGGGAGGTTGCCGAAGAGGGCGTGGAGATTGCTTTTCTCCCTATGGGCGAGTCCGAATTGGAGCTGCTGCGCCCGCTCGATCCTGCAAACACCATCGGGCGCTTTCTGGAGAAACGCGGGGAGGGCATCCACCACCTCTGTGTCCAGGTGGCGGACATCGAAGCGGCGGTCGCGCAGTTGACCGCGGCGGGTGCAGCGATGGCCACAGAAATCCGCAGCCACGCCAACGGGACCCGCTATGCTTTTGTCCACCCCAAGAGCGCGCACGGCGTCCTCATGGAGCTCTACCAGCGGTTGACTTAGCCCTCGGCTGTGCTATACTAAAAGTGTAAACCTTAACAAATGAAGTAAGACCACTAAAGTCGGGGTGCCCTTGCCCTTTGGGGGAAGGGTTTACAAGAGGAAGTCCGGTCCAATCCGGCGCTGTCCCGCAGCGGTAGTCCCTGGGAGACCAGGGGAAGCCCGAAACTCTGCCTGACTGGTGTTTACGTACCTTCGCGGAAAGGGGGTGGCACATGATGGCAGGTTATGAACGCTATAAAGCCCTCTCCACCTAAAACGGAGAGGGCTTTTTTTATGACCTGAACAGAAGGATCACCGATGATGTGGAGTTTTCTGAACTGTAGTATTCATTGATCTCTTTTGGAGGAAGAAAATGTCTAAAGCAGTGTGGCGTACAGGATTAGCCCTGTGTGGGGCCTTCCTGGTTCTTTTTATGATACTTTTTGCACTTTCGGGATCTGTAAGCGCTTCTAATAGGGTCCCCGGCGAAGTCTCTCCGACGAGCAGTGTGAATGAAGCAGATATCGTGGTGCATTTTGGCAATGGGCACATGATTTCCCGACATATTACCTTCACGGGTGTGATTAGTGGGTTCCGGGCTCTGGAACTGACAGGGCTGGATTTAGAGGTCAACTATGACTGGGGATTCCCTTTTGTCACCGCGATTGATGGGGTGGGCTGCCCTGCTGATGACTCTTTCTGCGGGAATCCGGCTTTTTGGGGCTATTACTCATGGGACGGCAGCGCGTGGCAATCCTACTCGGTCGGTGCAGGGAGTTCATCCATCTCTGATGGAGCTATCGAGGGCTGGAGTTGGGGGGTAACGAATACGCTTGCCCCTGTGACTGTTGAGTTTCTGGCTGCTCAGGCCGCATTACACTGGCTTATGTCTCAGCAGCAGGATGTTGGCAGCTATGGGAATGTA
>JAVEWB010000425.1:0-2629 GCA_034004765.1 Anaerolineae bacterium | reverse complement strand
AGGGGGTGAGGGGGTGAGGCTGAATGGGCGTGGTATGGCGAACAATCCGGCGGATTGTTCTACACCGGCTACGACTTTTTACGGGTGGCACGCCGCATGAGCACCAGCGCCACCAGGAGCACCGGCGCGATGAAGGGAAACAGCACGATGCCAAACCAGATCACCATCCCCGTCAGTCCCTGGAAAATCGCAATCGACGTCTCGCCGGCGTCCTGCGCAATCGCGCCCGGATCCCAAGGCGCTTCGGGGGTCGGCGTCGGGGTGGGTGTCGGCATCGGCAGCGGAGGCAGCTCCGGCGACACCTCGATGGTCAGCGTGGAGAAAGCGGCCCGGTCGAACAGATAGTTCATGCGCCCCTGCACCTGCTCGATCTCCGCCTCGACCGCCGCCAACTGAGCGTTCACCTGAAGCGCCTCTTCGACACTCTTCGCCTGATCGAGGAACTCGCGGATGCGGTCGCGCGTGGCCTCCAGGTTGCGCAGCCGCGACTGGAGATCCACGTACTCGTCGGTCACGTCCTGCCCCGCTGCCGTCTCGTCGAGCACCTGGATCGACAGCGCCCGCAGGCGGCGGATGGCGTTCTCGAACTGATCCACCGGCATGCCTAAGGTGATGCTGGCGTACTTGTAATTCCCATCGAGCCATGGCTGGTACCAGACCCGCGAGCTGATGATGTACCCGCCCGTATCCCCGGCGATCTGCGTGATGCGATCGATCGCCACGTCGGTATCGGCGACCAGCAGGCTGAGCTGCGCATCCTTGACGATCATCCGGTTGGAGCGGACGATCTCCTGCGGCAGCGCCGATCCGCCGGCAGTCTGCGGCATGGCCGTCGTCAAGGGGGAAGGCGTCGGCTGGATCATGGGGAGCGACTCCTCTGTCGGTGACTCCGTCGCTTCTTCCATAGGCTCCTCCGTCGGCGCTTCTGTGGCCATCTCCCAAGAATTCGCTTCAGGAGTCGGGGCATAAGCAGCACAGGCCCCCAGCACCAGCATAAGCCCCAGACACAAATTCAGAAACCACAACTGTTTGCGTACCATCTGTTCCTCCTCCTGGCATGATATCGGAAAGGATTTGTCCTTTACTACACGTTACATGCAGGAGGCACGCAAAAAGTTCAGGGGAATAGAGGAAATGAACCACGAAACACACGAAAGACACGAAAAAAAACCGGGGGCTACCGTGGGGTGAAGTTTGCCTTCAGCCAGGGCTCCGGCATTTCCGGAGAGCCGAAGCAGACCTCCGCCGCGGCCCGACAGCCGGCCCGGCAGCGTTCGAACGCCGGACAGGGGCGGCAGATCTCAGGGACGGCCGCGGTAAATGCCGCCAACGCCGGGCTGGATAGAATCTCCGCCATCGACTGCCGGCGGAAGTCCCCTAAGACGGTTGCACTGTGGTTGCAAGGGCGCACCCGCCCATCGGGGCCAATCGTGGGATAGGCGTTCTCCTGTCCCGCCGAGCAGAAGCCGAACCGCACATGCGGGTAGGCGCGGATGTCCACCAGACACGGCATGATGGGAATGGAAGCCGTAGCCAGGAGATCGTAGCTCGCCGCAAGCTGCTCCACCACGGCCAGCGCCTGGCGGACCTGCGGCACCGTGGGCATCAGATCCAGCCGCCCAGCGTTCTCCCCGCCCGGATTGAAGCGATTGAACATCACGACCCTGGCACCCAGCGCGATCATCATCTCCAGCGTGGCGCGCACCTGATCGATGTTCGCCCGCGTGGCCACGAAAACGCCGCACCACGGCGCTCCGGCCTTGTGCAGGCGCGTCATCGCCGCCAAGGCGCGCTCCCAGCTTCCGGAGGTCCGGGTCAGCGCATCGTGCGTGGAGGCCTCGACCGCCAGCAGCGTCAGTTCGAACAGCCCCACGCCGTGCGCCAGGCAAAAGTCCAACGTCTTCTGATCCAGTGCCTGCCCGTTGGTGATGAGCGTGACCCCCAGCCCCCGCCCGTGGCAAAAGGCCACGAGGGCCCGGAAGTCCTCCCGCATCAGCGGCTCCCCGCCGGAGAAGGTCACGTGGCGGCACCCCGTCTCATCCTGCAATTTGGCAATCAGGTCGCACCACCCACGGGTATCCAGCACCGGCCCACACGCCTCCGGGTCCTTCTTCCAGATATTGTAGCAGTACTGGCAGCGCTGAGTACAGGCGGGCGTCAGCTCCAGAATGAAGTAGGGCCGGGCGTTCGGCACCTGGCGTCCCGTCAGGCGCGCCTGTTCAGCCTGAAGCTGCTGCCGCCAGTGTACCAACCCGCGCTTCAGCTTTTCACTCCACGCCATACGCCCGCTACCTGTCCTTCAACGCCTGCACAATGGGGTCGGGGAAACGTCCCTCTTCTATCAGACGTGCCAGCAGGGCCTCGCGGTCGCCCGGCGCAGCCTCCGAAAGAGGCGTACTCGAAGGCGTCGCGGTGTAACAGATCGGCGTAGGCGTGTCCAGGGGGGAAACGGCGGGCGTGGGCGTATCGGTTGGATCAGGCGGCGCTTCATAACACAGGACCTGCGGCGTATCTGTGGGCGGCGGGGGTGGCACGTAGCAGCCCGGACCTCCGTAGCTGCCCTCGGCGAGGGTGACGGTGGTGTGGGGCGTCACGACCTCGAAGAGGGTGTCGCGCTCCCGGGGGAGGG
>JAVEWB010000424.1:0-2630 GCA_034004765.1 Anaerolineae bacterium | reverse complement strand
TAAGCCGGACGGGCCGTCCGGTCAGCAGCGCCAGCCGCGCGACCTGTGCGGAAGTGTAGTAGAGCACGTCATCCTTCCCGCCAAAGGCCCCCCCGACCAGAGGCTGGATCACGCGCACCTTCGACTGCGGGAGCCCCAGAACCGCCGCGGTCGTGTCCCGGTTGATGAACGGGCTCTGGTTATTGGCGTAAAGCGTCACCCCGCCGTCGGCCTCGGGAATCGCCAGCGCGCCCTCGGTCTCCAGATAGGCATGCTCCTGATGTGGCAGGTCATACGTCGCCTCCAACACGACCGGGCAGCCCGCCAAAATAGGATCAGGGTCGCCATTGCGGACGATGTGATGCACACAGAGATTCCCCTTACCGGTCGGTGATTGATCCGGGATCAGGGGCATGTCGGGCTCGAGCGCCACGGACATGTCGCCGACCACGGGCAGCGGCTCCAGTTCCAGCACGATCGCCGCACTCCCTGCCTGCGCGGCTTCCGGCGTCTCGGCTGCGACCACCGCGACAGGTTCACCCACGTAGCGCACCTTCCGGTAGGCCAGAATGTACGTGTCCTTGATGGGCCAACCAAAGCTGCCATGGTCGACGAAGTCCTCGTGGGTAATGACGCCCACCACACCGGGGACGCGCAGTGCCGGGGCGACGTCCAACCTCACGATGCGGGCATGAGGTACAGCGCTGCGGAGCACCTGCGCGTGGAGCATGCCCGGCACGCTCATATCGGCGATGTAATGGGCCCGCCCGCTCACCTTGTCGGGGCCATCGACAGAGCGCACGGTGGGGTTGCCTACGTAGCGCTCCCTGCCAGCGTTCTCATTCATGAGATCACGCATGGGACACCTCCGCAGGGGCGACGCCAGCGTCCTCTTGAGAGACCGCAAGCACAGCCCGCCATTTCTCGAGAAGCACCGGGAAATGCTCCATCTCCCCACGCTGTCGCTGCACCGCCGCCATTTCGATCGCATCCACAATGTCCTTGTAGCCGGTACAGCGGCAGAGGTTGCCGTTGATGGCCTTGCGGATCTCCTCACGGGTCGGGGAAGGGTTCTGAAGGAGCAGCGCCTCCCCGGCCAGCACCATCCCGGGGGTGCAGAAGCCGCACTGCACGGCCCCGCATTCCAGGAAAGCGCGCTGCACATCATCCAGGTCCCCCTGCGCATCGTGGATTCCCTCGATTGTGATCACCTCACGGCCGGCGACCTTAGAAAGGGGCAGCCGGCAGGATTTGGACAGCCGGCCACCCAACAGGACCGAACAGGCACCACAAGTACCCGTATCACAGCCACGCTTCGTCCCTGTCAGCCCCAGATGATCCCGCAGGACATCGACCAGCAGCGCTTCAGCAGCAGCTTCCACTATAACCGGTTCACCATTCAACGTAAATGTCAGCTCCATCCTCATCTCCTCAAAGGTACAGCACACTGCACCCAAAATGTAGCTTGCTGATTTCAAAGGGGGCCACCGAACCGCCCAATGTTCCAGAAAGTGTAGCCGATCACAGCCGCAAGGAAGAACAGGGCCGCGGCGGCCAAAAGGACATAATCGGCCGTGGCCAGCCGCGATTCGTAGAGATAGCTCCGCCGAGCATTCCCAGAAAAAGCCTTGGACTGTAACACGACCTCCAACGTCTGCGATTTGACCAGGGCGTTCAAAATCAAAGGCACCACGGCGTTGGCGTAGAGCCGTACGCGCTTGAGGCCCCACATCTTCTCCAGCGGCACGCCCCGCAGGCGCTGCGCCTCGAAGATCGTCTGCGCCTCCTGAAAGAGGAGCGGGAAAAAGCGCAGGGTCGAGGAAAAGACGAACGCAAAGCGATACGGGACACGCAAGCGCACCAGCGAAACCACGATGTTATTGGGGTCGGTGGTGAAAACGCCCAGTGAGACGATCAACGTCATGGTCAGGGTCTTGAAGATGATATTCAACGCATAGAGCACCCCTTCAAGCGAGAAGCTGCTGCCCCCCACCGCCCACCAGGAACCGGGCAGCGTGAAAAGCGCCCTCAAGGTTGCCTGTCCCGTGCGTGAGGCAATCACCGGCCCCGCAAAGAATCCCTGCATCAGGATGACCAGAAGGTAAAAAGGTGCGGCCAGCATCAGAACCTGGAAGAGATACGCCGGGGCCACCCCGGCCAGCAAACAGGCGAGCACGACGGCCACCGTCAGTGCGCCCTCTAACAAGGGGCTCTCCCAGACAAAAGCGACCGCAGTCACTACCGCAATCAAAAAGAGCTTGGATCTGAAATCCAGGCGAGCAAACCAGTGATCTCCCACAACCGAGCTAAAAACAGGCATCTTCATGAAGCCATGGCTCCCACCCTGCCGCCGAGACATCCGGCGACCTCTTCGGGGGTGATGAGGCCTCTGCCGGGGCAGGCCGCCTGCGCCAGCGAGACCGCCTGCGGGGGAAGAAGACAGGCAGAGCGCAGCGCCTCCGAAGCCTGATAAGCCTGACGCAGCGGCGCATCCAGGAGCACCCTACCCTGCCCCATCACGATCATCCGCTCGGCGTAAGGGGGCATCAGGTAAAGCTGATGGGTGATCACGATGACCGTCTTCCCTTCGGCGTGAAGCGCTTTGCTGAGGTCCAAGATCGCCTGTGCGCCGCGGTAATCCTGCGCCGTCG
>JAVEWB010000423.1:0-2633 GCA_034004765.1 Anaerolineae bacterium | reverse complement strand
AATACGCGGATCGATCATGGCGCTGAAAAGCACCAGGAGCGCCGCCAGAAAACTTATCGTTTGGTCTTTTGTCGTCATTTTGACTCCTTCAGAGGCCGAAAGAACCTCACTTCCTACTCCCCTTCTTCAATCCTTGGGAGGGGGCCGGGGGGTGAGGTTACGCTGCTTTACCTCACATTGCCAGCATACTACGGGATGGGGGCTCTGTCATCGGGCTCCGGACGGGTTTTGGCCCCGTCCGGAGGTGGGTTTTGTGTGTCAGACGGTGTGCAGCGGCACGCGCGCCGTGATCAGCGTCCCTTTTCCCTGGGTGCTCTCGACGCGGAAGGTGCCCCCCAGCGCTTCTACACGCTCACGCATGTTCTGCAGTCCCATGCCGCGGCCCTGAGCGGCGGCACAGTCGAAGCCGCAGCCGTCATCGGCCACCGTGAGCGTGACGGCATCCGTTCCCCAGATCAGGGAGAGCGTCACGTTTTTGGCCTCGCTGTGCCTGCCGACGTTGGCCAGCGCCTCCTGGAGCACGCGGAAAAGCGCCTGTTCCACCGATAGAGAGCCATGCTGCTCCCCTTTGATGTGAAACACCGCTGCGATGGCGTTCTGGCGGCTCCATTCGTCGATCTGTTCGCGGATGGCATCCGTCAGGCTGCGCCCTTCGAGGGCAATGGGCCGCAGCTCGTAGATCAGGTGCTTCAGCTCCTTCTGTGAGGCCTGCACCAGGGCGCGGGCCTCTACGATTTTCTGCCGGGCGGCTTCCGGATCGCGTTCCCAGAGTGCCTCTGCCGCGCCCAAGGTCATCGTCGCGGCGAAGACCTGCTGCTTGACCGAGTCGTGGAGATCCCGCGCCAGGCGGTTGCGCTCCTCCGCGGCGGCCAGTTGCTGGCGCGCCTCCAGCAGATCCCGAAGCTGCTCTGCCATCTGGTTTAGCTGGCGTGTCAACTGCCCGATCTCGTCCGTGGCAGCGCTGTCCACCGACGCGGAGAAGTCCCCCTGTCCCCAGGCGTCCGCTGCACGCGCCAGCGCCTGCAAACGGCGGGTCAGTCCGCGGGCGGTCAGGAAGCCGAAGAGCGTCCCTAAGATAGCCGCGGCGATGGTCACGATGGTCAGGCTGGGCAGCATAAAGCTCTGGATGATCGAGGTGAAGTATCCCGTCCCGGAGAGTGCCGGATAGAGGCTGGTGAAATAAACCGCCCCGTACACCTTGCCCTCTGCATCCAGGACAGGAACGGCCATCACGTACCAGTTATCCGGTGTGGCCAGATAGAGGCGGGCAGGATCCGTTTCGCCGGTCAGTGCTGCGGCCAGCGGGGCGGGAACGTCTCCCAGGCGCGGCGGCATGAAGCGCTCCCCGACGGTTCCCTGATCGTTGGGGATGGCGGCCAGCAGGCGGCCCTCCGCATCCACGATGGCCGCCTCACTGCCGGAGCCGCCCGCGTAGGCGGTGATGGGCAGGGCGGTGTCGGGGGAGATTTCCAGGCCGCGGGTGTAGAAAAGCTCCAACCAGCTTTGCAGCGCCTTGCTATCAGGAGACTCACTGTTCAGGAGCGGCAGCACCTTCGGGGCGGCGTACTCTTGCAGCATCTCGACGATCTGGCGCGGCACCGTCGAGGAGGCGAGGACGAAGTACCAGATGCTCCCCAGCATGACCAGTTCGACCACGAGCAGCGTGGCCACCGTCACCAGCGTGTAGGAAAGGGTCAGTTTCCAGGCCAGGCGGCGGAATGGAGCCGTCAATTTGGAGAAAAAGCCCGGTTTGGTGTCTGGATGCTGCATGGATAGCCTCCTCAGAGATTGGACCTGCCCTTTATTGTACCCGGCCCTTCACAGCACGCAAAGCCCCGGCAGTTGATTTTCTGTCAATAGTGTCTATAGTATCGAAAATGTTCATCCGCCTGTGCCTGTTTTGGGTGAAAGGTCGCTCAGGCACCTTCACGATATTCGAATCGGGCGCTGTGGCATTGTGCAGGATCTTTGGGGGACCGGCTGGTTCTTCTCGACACGACGGAAGGGCTGCTGATGACCGCTGAGATGGTACAATCCTTGGCAACGCGACGCTTTGAGTGCTTGACGAATGGCTGCTTACAAGGAGGAAATGTTCATGGATGACGCTGGTGAGCGTCCGTCCCGGCGCGTTTTTCTGGCGGTAATTGCACTGGTGGTACTGGTCTTTCTCTGTGCCAGTTGCTGCGTCCTGGCGGCGGTGTTGCAAAAGCAGGGGATCCGTTCTCCCCTGTGGTTGACGTACGGAACGCGGGTCTGCGCGGGAGTCAGTACGATGAACTACCCGCAGGTCGGTATCGGCTGGGAGGTCCCGCGGGAAACGATGATTCTGAGTTCGATGGGCCCCCCTATTCTCTGGTCTCCCTATGCACTGTGCCTGGATGTCCCGCTGGAAGTGCCCTTCCTCCCGATGCGCGGGGCCTTGATGTTCCCGCCTTGAGTGAGCTATACGGAGGTGCGTATGAGGTCCAAAGTAAGGGCTGCCTTTGTCTGCGCTGGCCTGCTTTCTTTTTTTATCTCCCCGATGGATTTATCGGGTATACTTATGAATATTGCTGCGGCCCGCAGGGCCGCTGGACGGTGACGGATTGAGGCCCGCGCTGCGGCAGGCGCGGCTGCTTTTGACGCATGACGTT
>JAVEWB010000040.1:0-11976 GCA_034004765.1 Anaerolineae bacterium | reverse complement strand
GACAACAACACCGGCCTGACCCTGACCAACCTCAGCGTCGCGCTCGACCTGCCCACGGGCATCGACGCCACGCTGCTCTACACGGACCCGGAGACCGCACCGGAACCGATCTGGCCGGAGCTGGCCTTCCTGAACCGCACGGAGGTCCCTGATGCCTGGCGCAGTGTCTGGTACTTCGACCTGGAAATCGGCGCGGTGGACGAAGCCCTGTGGGGGACGGTCATCGAGATCCCCATCGTCGTCTCGGCGGACAATCTCCCTGCCGGTTACGATGCACCGGCCGCGCGGATCGCGCTCAAGCGATCTACCGATGCCAGCCCGGAGTTCATCTCCAGCCCGGCGGAAGGGCTCGTGCTGACCGATACGCTGCCCACTGACGTCATCATGGAAGCAGCCGCCCTCGTCACGGATCCCGCCACGCTGAGCGCGTTCGAAACCGCCCTGGATCAGGATGCCGGAGATGTCCTTGCGGATCACGCCGGCGCGCTCTTCGAAACGCTGACGCCTGCCGTCCCCTTCACGCTGGAGGATGACGTCGTCACCTTCGCACTGCCGGACGAACTCCAACAGGTGCCCGCCCCGGAGGCCTGGTATCTGGTCGCCAAGACCTCGCTAGTACGCGCGCAGCACGGTCCCAACGTGGTCAACGAAGGGCCACACATCAGCTACACCGATACCTTCGGCGTGTCCTGGCACGATCAGGGTGCCGGGGCCACCGTCGAAGCACATGGCGCTGCCGTTTGGGTGGAATATAGCTGCGACGGTGGGATAGTAGCCAGTTCAGTCTCCGACTTCACCAGCGCGGACACCATCTACAATAATATGTGCATCCTCCCCTCCGACGGCCCCGCGGAAGTCTGGGTCGATGTTACCACCTACAACGCGGGGGATGCCATCGCGCGCAGCGTCACGGTAACCCTGGAGCTGCCGGAGGGTGTCACCATCACCGGTGCGATTCCAGCCTGGTATGCCCTGGATGAGCACAGCGTGAGCTGGGTCCTGGGTGACCTGGCACCCGGAGCGTGGAAGCAGTTCAGGATCCAACTGTGGGTCGAGCCCGACGAGGGGGAATGGGAGAACGAGATCGGAGATCTTGGCATCACAGCCCTGCTGTCACAGCGCCTCATGGGCATCCGCCGCAGCGATGGCAAGTTCACGGATACGTACAGCAACCGGCTCGTCGAGGGGCAGGTAGGCGGGACCCTCTGGTTCGGCGTGCAATACGTCCCCAAGAAGGTCTTCCTCCCCATCCTGACCCGGTCCTATGTCGGATACCCCGACCTGGTCGTCACCGACCTGGCGGCTTCTCCCGACGGCGTTCAGATGACCCTGACGAACGAAGGGGACACGACCGTCACCGAAGGGTTCTGGGTCGACCTCTACATCGCGCCGGCGACCCCGCCGACGGCCCCCAATCAGATCTGGCAGCTCGTGGGCTCCCAGGGACTGGTATGGGGAATCACGCAGCCGCTCGATCCGGGTGAGAGCCTCACCCTGACGCTGGACAGCCCCACCTATCGCGCCGACCTCAGCGCCGCAACCTGGCCGTTAGCGGCGGGAACCGAGATCTGGGCGCAGGTGGACTCGGCGCACACCGGCACCACCCATGGCGGCATCCTGGAGGATCACGAGGTCCGGGGCGAGGCATACAACAACGTGGCCGGGCCAGTCACCGTCAACAGCACGGCGAAGCTCAGCCAGCAGGCCAGCCGCAGCACAGCGGGGGAGAAGGGTACCGCTCTCCCACCACGGCCTTGACGGCCACCTGATAAAAACATCGGGGCTGGAGACGCAAGCATCTCCAGCCCCGATGGCTATTTATAGCTGGTCGCCTATGCAATCACAGGCGTCAGCCACCCGTGGCGATCCGGCACACGCCCCTGGACAATATCGAAGAAGGCGTCCATGAGCTTTGCCGTGACAGGCCCCCTACCCCCCTCGCCTACCACGATGCCATCGACGGTACGAATGGGCGTGATTTCCGCCGCCGTGCCACAGAAGAAGAGTTCATCGGCCAGATAGAGCATCTCGCGGGGGATGAGTTCCTCGCGCACTTCCAACCCCATCTCTTTCGCCAGCGTCACCACACTCTTGCGGGTGATACCGTTGAGGACTGAGCTCCCCAGCGGCGGTGTGAACAGGCAGCCATCCTGGACCAGGAAGATATTCTCACCGCTGCCTTCGCTCACGTAGCCGCTCACACTCAGCGCGATGCCCTCCGTATAGCCGTGAGCTGCAGCCTCCATCGCGATGAACTGCGAGTTCACATACTGCCCACCTAACTTCGCCGCTGCCGGGTAGGTATTGGGCGCCATCCGGTTCCAGGAACTCACGCCGACGTCAACACCCTTCTGCAAGGCCTCGGGGCCCAGATATTGCCCCATCTCCATCGTGATAATGCTCGTATGGACGGGACACGAATGGCCTACCAGGTTAAAGGTATCGCTGCCACGGAATACAACCGGGCGGATGTAGCAGGCCTTGTGGCCGTTCACGCGGATGGTGTCCTTGATCGCCTGACCGAGTTCCTCGGACGTGTAAGGGATCTCCAGCCGGTAGATCTTACACGAGGTATACAGCCGCTTGAGGTGATCCTCCAGGCGGAAAACTGCGGGGCCGTTGGGGAAAGCATAAGCACGAATCCCCTCGAAGACGCTGGAACCGTAGTGCAGCGCGTGCGCGGTGACGTGGACCGTGGCCTGCTCCCAGGGGACAAGTGCTCCATCATGCCAGATTTTTTCTGATGCCTGCATCGTTATAAGTTCTCCTCTTCTTCAGAAATTGATTTGGGGAGGTTTCAGGTTACAGCCTGAAGCCTTCTTCACTGAATCATGCACCGGGAGCCGACATTTCCGCCAACGCGGAGATGACACACTCTCCCATCTGCGCCGTGGTCAGCGCAGGCTGGCCCGGCCCGGCAATGTCGGCGGTGCGATACCCCGCGTCGAGCACGGCGGCCACTGCCTGTTCCACGGCCGTCGCTTCCTTCTCCAGCCCCAACGAAAGGCGCAGCAGCATGGCCGCGCTGAGAATCGTGGCCAGCGGGTTGGCAATGCCGCGCCCGGCAATGTCGGGGGCCGATCCGTGGATCGGCTCGTACAGCCCGAAGCTGCCCTCGCCCAAGGAGGCCGAAGGGAGCATCCCCAGTGAGCCCACCAGGACCGAGGCCTCATCGCTCAGGATGTCCCCGAACATGTTCTCGGTCAGAACGACGTCGAACGTGCGCGGGCACTGCACCAACGACATGCTCACCGAATCCACCAGGCGGTGTTCCAGCGTCACGTCGGGGTAGTCCCGCGCGACCTCCACCACCACCTGCCGCCACAGCCGGGAAGTAGCCAGGACGTTGGCCTTGTCCACCGACGTGACCTTGTTCCGCCTGCCGCGCGCCAGGCGGAACGCCACGTGCGCGATCCGCTCGACCTCGGCCCGCGTGTAGATCATCGTGTCGACGGCACGCTCGGTGCCCTCCACGCGCGGCTGCCCGAAGTAGACCCCGCCGGTCAGCTCGCGCACCACCACCATATCGATCCCCTCCACCAGGTCGGGGCGCAGCGGGGAAGAGGGCACCAGTGCAGCGTACCCACATACCGGACGCAGGTTGGC
This sequence comes from Anaerolineae bacterium, assembly GCA_034004765.1. Taxonomy (GTDB): domain Bacteria; phylum Chloroflexota; class Anaerolineae; order B4-G1; family SLSP01; genus JAVEWB01. Next base: position 8,370 of record JAVEWB010000040.1, on the reverse strand, counting down.
AAAGAGAGCGAGCTCCTTGCGCAGCCCCAACACCGCCTGCTCGGGGCGCACTTTGGCCTTGGGATCATCATACTTCGGGTCGCCGACCGCGCCGAAGAGCACCGCGTCCGCAGAACGGCAGAGCGCCAGCGTCGCCGCGGGCAGCGGCTCGCCGGTGGCATCCATCGCCACGCCGCCCACCAGCGCGTGGTCCATCACGAAGGTGTAACCGAAGCGCTCGCCTACCGCATGCAGCACCTTCTCCGCCTCGGCAACGATCTCACTTCCCACGCCGTCCCCCGGCAGGACGGCCAGTCGATAGCTGTTGTGCGCTTCGGATGTCATCGCTGTCCCTCCTCGAGCCGCTGCCGGGTGTAAGGGATCAGCCCGCCCGCTGCGATAATCGCCAACATGAACGGCGGATAGTGCTCCGCCTGATAAGTCCGTCCTGTCGTGAGATTGCGCACCTCACCCGCAACCAGATCGATCTCCAGAACCTGCCCATTCTCGATCTCATCCACCCCCTCGGGACAGGTCAAGATGGGCAGCCCGATGTTGATCGCGTTGCGATAGAAGATGCGCGCGAAACTGTGCGCTACCACGCAGCTCACACCGGCCCCTTTGATCGCCAGGGGGGCGTGTTCCCGCGAGGAGCCGCAGCCGAAGTTCTCCCCGACCACGATCACATCACCGGGATGCACAGCCCCGGCGAAAGCGGGGTCGAGATCCTCCATGCAGTGCACCGCCAGCGCCTCCGGCGTCGAGACGTTGAGATAACGTGCGGGAATGATCACATCCGTATCCACGTTGTTGCCATACTTCCATACGCTGCCCTGCAGTTTCATGCTGCCACCTCCTGGGGATTCGTGATAGCGCCGGTGACTGCCGAGGCTGCCGCCACCGCCGGGCCGGCCAGATAGACCATGCTCTCAGGGTGGCCCATACGTCCGCGGAAATTCCGGTTGGTGGTGCTCACCGCGACCTCTCCCGCCGCCAGCACCCCCATGTGTCCCCCCAGGCAGGGTCCGCAGGTGGGCGTGCTCACGGCAGCCCCCGCCTCGACGAAGACCTCCAGAAGCCCCTCGCGGAGCGCGTCCAGATAGACCTGCTGGCTGCCGGGGATGACAATGCAGCGCACGTCCGGATGCACCTGCTTCCCGCGCAGGAACTCCGCCGCAACCCGCAGATCCTCGAGCCGCCCGTTAGTACAGGAGCCGATCACCACCTGATCGATCCGCACTTCCCCTACCTGGCTCACCGGTCGCGTGTTTTCAGGAAGGTGCGGCAAAGCCACCTGTGGCTCGATTCCGCTCACATCGATCTCCACGACCTCGCCATAGACCGCATCGACGTCGGCCGCAAATCCCCGGTAAGGGCGCTGTGCACGCCCCTCTACGTACGCACGCGTTGTCTCATCCACGGCAAACAACCCCGCCTTGGCCCCCGCTTCGATCGCCATGTTCGCCATCGTGAAGCGCCCGCTCATCGGCAGCGCATCGATCACCGGTCCGGCGAACTCCATCGATTTGTAGAGCGCCCCACTGACGCCCAGCTTACCGATGGTGTAAAGGATCAGGTCCTTGCCATCCACCCAAGGCTGCAATCTCCCCCGGTAGACGATGCGGATCGTCTCAGGGACACGCATCCAGATTTGCCCGGTCGCCATCGCTACTGCAATGTCGGTGCTCCCCATGCCCGTGGCAAATGCTCCCAACGCGCCATAGGTGCAGGTATGGGAGTCCGCCCCCACCACCACGTCACCGGGGAGCACCAACCCCTGCTCCGGCAGCAATACGTGCTCGATGCCCATGCGCCCTACTTCGAAGTAAGAGGACAACTCCTGTGCACGCACGAAGTCGCGCATCACACGGCACTGCTCCGCGGACTTGATGTCCTTGTTCGGAGCAAAATGGTCGGGCACGAGTACCACCCGCTGCGGGTCGAAGACCTGCTTCACACCTAACTTCTCGAACTCCCGGATCGCAATCGGCGCAGTGATGTCATTAGCCAGTACGACATCCACCCGCACTTCTACAAGGTCGCCGGGACATAAATGACGACCCTTTTCCGGGCCAGGGCTCCCCTCCCCCTCAACCGAGTGAGCCGCCAGGATTGCCTCCGCCAGTGTATACCCCATTATCTCCCCCTCACCTCACCCGGAGATGCCGGCAGAGGCGTGGGCGGTCTCTTGTGCAGCGACCTGCTCCAGCGCGGTGCCGTCCCACTGCATCGCCCATCCCTCCGGCTCCGGGAAAGCATCCATCATCGTGCTGCTGTCCACACAAGACGGCGCAACGACCACCTCTGCTGCTTCACTTACAGTCTCCCAACAAACCTGGACTTCCATCTCACTCCTCCTCTAAATGGCTGATGATTGATTAATTCCCTGCAGGAACGTTCTTAGCTTCGTGGCGGGCCGCAATGAGCCGGTTGAGCGCATGCATGTACGCCCTGGCGCTGGCCACCACAATGTCCGTGTCGGAACTGCCCCCGCTGAAGACGCAGCGGGTATCCTTCTCGTCACATCCCCGAATCCGCACCGTGACACGTCCCACAGCATTGATGCCCTCCGTCACCGCCTGTACCGAGAACTCGATGAGTTCATTCGGTTCCTGGACGACGCGATTGATGGCCCGATAGACCGCATCGACGGGGCCGGTGCCATGATCCGCATCACAGGAAATCTCACCATTGGGGCGGCGTACCTGAACCGTGGCCGTGGGGATGCTGTGATCGCCGCAGGAAACCTGCACGTGCTCCAGTTCGTAGCTGTCCTCGAAGACGATTTGCGTCTCGTCCGCGACGATCGACTCCAGATCACGGGTATCCACCGTCTTCTTCTTATCGGCGACGTTCAGGAACCGCTCGTAGACCCGCTCGAACTGCTCGTCATCCACGGTGTAGCCCAGCTCTTCCAAGCGATAGCGCAGCCCGGCACGCCCCGACCGCGCGGAGAGGATGATCTCCGAATCGGGAACCCCCACGTCGCGCGGATCGATGATCTCGTAGGTTGTGCGTTCCTTGAGCACACCGTCCTGATGAATGCCGGAGGAATGGGCGAAAGCGTTGCTGCCAATGATGGCCTTGTTCGGCTGCACTATGATGCCCGTCATGTGGCTGACCATACGGCTGACCGGGTAGATGCGATGGGTATCGATGCGGGTCTCCACGTTGAACAGCGGAGAACGAGTTTTGAGAGCCATCACGACCTCTTCCAGCGAGGAGTTCCCGGCGCGCTCGCCAATGCCGTTGACCGTCACCTCGACCTGCCGTGCACCGCTGCGCACTCCGGCCAGCGTGTTGGCCGTCGCCATGCCCAGGTCATTGTGGCAGTGGACCGAGACCGTCGCACGATCGATGTTGGGGACATGCTCGAAAATCCCGCGGATCAACGCCGAAAACTCTTCGGGGAGGGTGTAGCCCGTCGTATCAGGGATGTTCACCACCGTGGCCCCCGCAGCAATGACCGCCTCCAGCACCTGATAGAGGTAGTCTGGATCGGCACGCCCCGCGTCCTCGGTGTAATACTGCACATCCTCCACTAAGTTTTTGGCATACCGGACCGCGGCCACACCCTGCTCGAGCGCCTTCTCGCGGGTCGTGCGCAACTTTTGGAAGACGTGGCTGTCGGAGACCCCCAGTCCCGTGTGGATGCGCGGATGCGCCGCGCCCTTCAATGCCTCGGCAGCCGCGTCGATATCCTTCGGTATCGCCCGTGTCAGCCCACAGATCGCGCAGTTGCGGATCTCCTGCGAGATGCGCTGCACTGCCTGGAAATCCCCCGGTGAGGAGATAGGGAATCCCGCCTCGATCACATCCACACCCAGCGTCTCCAGAGCATGGGCAATCTCCACCTTCTCCTCGACGTTCAGCGCGGCTCCCGGTGACTGCTCACCGTCACGCAGCGTCGTGTCGAAAACAATGACCCTCTCACCCGTAATCCCCATGTAACCTACCCCCCTCTGTTTTAGATGAAAGAACTGTTGGGCTTGATCGCTCTAAGACCAGGAGCGATCAAGCCCTCCGGTGCCGAGCTGACGCTCAGCGCTCTCAGGATCTCTACTTCGGGTTCAGCCAGGGCATCATTGCCCGGAGCTGCTTGCCCACCTTCTCGATCAGCAGATTCTTCTCGCGCTCCCGCATCGTGTTGAAGAAAGGACGTCCGGCCTGGTTCTCCAGGATCCAATTGCGCGCATAGATGCCATCCTGAATCTCGGTCAACATGCGGCGCATCTCCGCGCGGGTTTCATCCGTGACAATGCGCCGGCCACCGGTGTAGTCCCCGTGCTCCGCCGTATCACTGATCGAATAGCGCATATAGGTCAATCCGCCCTGCTGAATCAGGTCCACGATAAGCTTGAGCTCATGCAAACATTCGAAATAGGCGATCTCGGGCTGGTAACCCGCATCCACCAATGTCTGGAAACCGGCCTTGACGAGCTCGGAAACGCCGCCGCACAACACCGCCTGCTCACCAAAAAGATCCGTCTCAGCCTCTTCTGCAAAGGTAGTCTCGATCACACCGGCACGGGTGGTTCCGATCCCCTTGGCGTAGGCCAGCGCCAGGGCTTTGGCCTTCCCAGTGGCATCCTGCTCCACAGCGACCAGGGCCGGCGTCCCCATCCCTTCCACATACAGCTCCCGCACACGATGTCCGGGCGATTTGGGTGCAACCATCGTAACATCTACATCCGGTGGCGGGACGATCTGCGAGAAGCGGATATTGAAGCCGTGCGCGAACATCAGCATATCCCCGGCCTCCATGTAAGGGGCCACCGCCTCGTGATAGAGGGCCGCCTGCGTCGTATCAGGCACCAGGAGCATGACGACATCGGCCCATTTAGCAGCCTCCGCTACCGGCATAACCTTCAATCCGGCCTTCTCGGCAATCTCCCAGGAGTGACTGTCTTCCCGCAGCCCTACGACGACCTGGCATCCGCTGTCCTTCAGGTTCAGCGCATGCGCGTGCCCCTGGCTCCCGTACCCCATCACGGCGATCTTCCTATCCGCCAGCAATCCCAAATCCGCATCGACATCGTAATAAACCTTAACCATGAGACCTCTCCTCTTTATCTGAATTTGAAATGTGAGCTGCGACTATGTTACCTTACACTGCATCCGCAACGCGGCTGCCATTGCGCAACATCGCCAGGCGTCCCGTGCGGGCCAGCTCCTCGATACCATACGGCTGCAGTAAATCGACCAGCGAATTGACCTTGCTCTCCGGCCCGGTGATCTCCACCGTCAGGGAGGTCACACCAACGTCGACTACCTTCGCCCGGAAGATATCCGTCAGCTCGATGATCCGCGAGCGCGTCTCGGTGTCGGCTTTGATCTTGATCAACGCCAGTTCGCGAATGACGCTGGGGTGTTCTCCGACGTCCAGCACCTGGATGACGTTCACCAGTTTGGAGAGCTGCTTGACCACCTGCTCCAGAACATGATCATCCCCGTTGAGCACGATCGTCATCCGCGAGACACCGGGGGTCTCACTGTGTCCGACGCTCAGGCTCTCGATGTTATAGTTTCGACGGCTAAACAGGCTGGAAATCCGGTTCAGCACCCGCGGTTTGTTTTCCATCAGGGCAATTAATGTGTGTCTCATTTTTCTCCTCCTTCGTATTGATCAGTAACTCGCCGACGGTTGTTCCGAGACAATCGGACGGCGCAGCATGCTGGAAATTGAGCCGCCTGGGGTGACCATAGGGTAGACATTTTCCTCTTGAGCAATGCGGAAGTCGAGAACCATAGGGCCAGGGGTGGCCATTGCCCGAGCAAATGCCGGGATAACCTCACTCTTCTCCTGCACTGTCACGCCCTCAATACCATAAGCCTCCGCAAGCCGCGCAAAATCAGGGCCGGAGAGCGGCGTGCCGGAGTAACGTCTTTCAAAGAACAACTGCTGCCACTGGCGTACCATCCCCAGGAAACCATTGTTCAGCAGGACAACCTTGATCGGAAGCTGCTCTTGAACGACCGTGGCTAACTCCTGGATGTTCATCTGAAAGCCACCGTCGCCCGCGACGACCCACACAGGCTGATCAGGGCATCCCAGCTTTGCACCGACCGCAGCCGGCAGTGCAAAGCCCATCGTCCCCAGGCCGCCGGAAGTCAGAAGACCGCGATGCAGTTGGTGATCGTAGTACTGGGCTTCCCACATCTGGTTCTGGCCCACATCAGAAACCACAATCGCCTTACCCTGCGTGGCTTCCCAAAGCTGGTGGATGATATATTGGGGGACCAGCGCTTCCGTGTCCTGTGTCAGGATGTCGTGCCGAGCCGACTCGCTGCGCCATTCCTGAATGCGCGCAAGCCACGCCGAGCGATCCTTCGTTTCCACAAGGGGACTCAGCGCCGGCAGGACATCTCGCAGATCGCCAACAATTGCTAAATCGGACGGAACCGTTTTGTTGATCTCCACCGGATCGACATCGATATGCACGATCTTTGCGTGCTCGCGGAACTTATCCGTCGGCCCTGTCAGTCGATCGTCAAAACGACTGCCTAAAGAGACGATCACGTCAGCCTCTGTAAGCGCCTTATTGGCGTAAGCCTCCCCATGCATTCCCGCCATGCCCAGACACAGAGGATGCGACCCCGGTAACGTACAAATTCCCAGTAAGGTTGTAACCAAGGGAAGTGTACCCTTTTCGACCAGGGCACGCACCCCTTCCTCGACACCAGCCAGAATGACGCCATGACCCGCAACGATCACGGGCCGCTCGGCCTCATTGATCATCCGAGCCGCCTGCTGTATCTGTGACGGCGCAGCAGGCCGCGGCAGATGGTAGCTCGGTAAATTGGCGGTGGCAGGATAGTCATAATCGAGCGTAGCTGCCTGCACATCCTTCGGGATATCGATCAACACCGGCCCGGGACGACCGGTGCGCGCGATGTGGAACGCCTCCTTGATCGTTGCAGGTAGATCACGGACATCGGTGACCAGGTAGTTATGCTTGGTAATAGGCATGGTAATCCCTGTGATATCCACCTCCTGAAACGCGTCGGTGCCGATCAGTGACATGGGCACCTGCCCTGTAATCGCTACAACGGGGGACGAATCCATATAAGCCGTTGCCAGACCGGTCACCAGATTGGTCGCACCGGGGCCGGAGGTCGCGATACAAACACCCACCCGTCCTGTGGCTCGCGCATAGCCATCAGCAGCGTGAGCCGCTGCCTGCTCATGGCGCACAAGCACATGGTGGATAGGGTAGTCGGGCATTGTGTGATACAAATGAATAACGGATGCCCCCAAAATACCAAAAACGACATCAACCCCCTCATTCACTAAACTCTCCCAAATTGCCTGTGCTCCTGTTAGCTTCATTGCGTCTCTCCTCCTCTTCTCCTTGGTATCAACCTGTACACCATCGCCGTAACACAAGAAAGGTTCTTGTGATCGTGCCTACTCCCGGAACACCGCCCCCGTACTGGCCGAGGTCACGGCCTGGGCATAGCGCCGCAGGTACCCTGAGCGAATCGTGGGCTCCCAGGGTGCTAAGGCGGCGAACCGGCGGGCGATCTCCGCCTCCTCTACCTGTAACGAGAGCGTGCAGTTGGGGATATCGATGGAAATCAGATCTCCATCCTGCACAATTGCCAGCGGGCCACGCTCCGCCGCCTCAGGTGAGATGTGTCCAATCGCTGCACCGCGCGTCGCCCCTGAGAAGCGTCCATCGGTAAGCAGCGCGACCTGACCATCCAGCCCCATTCCGGAAAGCAGCGAGGTGGGGGTCAGCATCTCCCGCATCCCCGGCCCCCCCTTGGGCCCCTCGTACCGGATGACCAGAACATCGCCTTGATTAAACCGGCCTTCCATGATCGCCGCGGTGGCCGCCTCCTCAGACTCGAAAACCCGCGCCGGCCCGGTGTGCTGCTGCATCTGCGGCGCGACCACCGCCCGCTTGACCACCGCTCCATCAGGAGCCAGATTGCCGAACAGGATGGCCAGCCCGCCGATCGCAGCATGAGGACCATCGAGCGGCCGAATGACCTCCGGGTCCCGCACGTCCGCCGCAGCAACGTTCTCGGCCAGAGAGCTGCCGGTCACCGTCAACACATCGCCATCCAGGAGTCCTCCCTCGAACAGCACGCGCATCACCGCCTGGATCCCCCCCGCTCGGTCCAACTCCTCGATGTGGTGGCCCTTCACAGCCGGGCTCATCTTGCACAGGTGAGGCGTGGTGCGGCTGTACTCATTCAGCATGCTCAAAGGGATTTCCACTCCGGCCTCATGGGCAATCGCGAGCAGGTGCAGCACAGAATTGGTCGAGCCGCCCAGCGCCATGTCCACAATGAACGCATTGCGGAACGCCGCAGGCGTGAGGACGTCCAGCGGCTTGATGCCGCGGGACAGCAGTTCCATGATCTGCATCCCCGCCTGCTTGG
>JAVEWB010000039.1:0-11977 GCA_034004765.1 Anaerolineae bacterium | reverse complement strand
GACGTGTGGGTGATCACGGCGTCGTTTGAAGGGACCGTACAGTCGGTCTCTGAGCCGGGTGCCTACGGCTATGACGTGCCGAACGATCACGTAATCGGGATTCGGCTTAAGCAAGATGCGGATGGCAAGTACCTGCCGGAGGTGGATGACTCCGAGGGCTATGCGATCACCTATCGCCAGGGGAAGGCGGATGTGTTGAACAACCTGGTGGGGCAGGCCCCGATCTTTGCGGCGGGTGACAGCGACACCGACTTCGAGATGATGACCAACTTCCCGGAGACGAAGATGAGCCTGGTCGTGAACCGCCTTAAAGGTGGGGACATCGGCTCGCTCTACAGCCTCTCTTTGCCCTGGGCGGAGATGCCCGGGCGTTACCTCCTCCAGGGTCGAGATGAGAACAAAGGGCTCTGGCGGCCGGGACGTGAGACGGTCAAGTTGGGAGAAGCTGCTCCCCGACCTGTCGAATAAGCTAAGACTCTAGTGTGGTTTCCTGAGTGCCTCTGCATAAGAGGCACTCAGAATCCTTTTCAAGGCGTTGGACAAAAGAACCGTACTTTTTCGGCAGGAGTATAAGATGAGGGAGGTGCAAAAACAGCTATACCACTATGGAAAATGTAGAGCATTGGGGAAGTTTTTTGGCGGATTAGGAGTTTGAAATTCGATTAAGCAAGGAGTAAGGGTATAAAATGAAACTCAAGACTACAATTCAGGGCGAGACTTTTGAGTTCAAATCTGTCAAGGATGTCCTGGCGAAGTCTGCAGAGGCTCGTTCGGGCGATGACCTGATCGGCGTTTCTGCCAAGACCGCGCGCGAGCGCATTGCTGCCAAGTGGGTGGTCGCCAACCTGACCTTGCAAGATTTCTTCGAGAACCCGGTGCTTCCCTATGAGGAAGACGAAGTGACCCGGGTGATTATTGATGACACGAACAAGGCCATCTATGACCGTATCAAGGGTTGGACTGTTTCCGACCTGCGTGCTTTCCTGCTGGATCAGAACACCACCAACGACGACATCCAGCGCATGCGCAAGGGCCTGACGAGTGAGATGATCTCCGCCGTGGTGCGCCTCATGTCCGTGATGGACCTGCTGGTGGCCTCGAAGAAGATCTACAATCCCAAGAGAGCTAACACGACCATCGGCCTGCCCGGCACTCTCTCCTACCGCAACCAGCCGAACCACCCCACGGACGACATCGATGGCATCATGGCGCAGGTTTATGAGGGTCTTACGTACGGCAGCGGCGATATCGTGATCGGTATCAACCCTGTCGATCCTACTCCCGATACGCTGGTGCGCATTCTCACGGCTACCTATGACGCCATGCAGCGCTGGGAGATCCCCACGCAGAACTCCGCGTTGGGCCACATCACCGACCAGATGGAAGCTGCACGGAGAGGTGCGCCCATCGGCCTGTTCTTCCAGAGCCTGGCGGGCAATGAAGCGGCCAACAAGGGCTTTGGCATCGATCTGAAGATGATGGAAGAGGCCTGGGCGATGGCGCGCGAGCTTTCGTTCTGTGGCGGCGATAACGTGATGTACTTCGAGACCGGCCAGGGCTCTGAGATGTCCGTGGGTCTGGATTTTGGTGCGGATGAGCAGACGCTCGAATCCCGGACGTACGGTTATGGCCGTCACTTCAACCCCTTCTGCGTCAACAACGTGACCGGCTTCATTGGGCCTGAGACGCACCTCAATGGGCAGCAGGTTGCCTACGGCACCCTGGAAGACCTCTTCTGCGGCAAGATGCACGGCTTCTGCATGGGGTTGGCCCCTTGTTACGTGAACCACGTGGATATGAACCACAATGACCAGGAGATGGCGACCGTTCTGGGTACGGCTGGCGGTGCGGTTTACTACATGGGAATGGGCATGGGTGACGACTGCATGTTGAGCTACCAGGACACCAGCTACCACGATGACCCCTCGCTGCGTGAGATCTTCGGGCTGCGGCCAGCGCCGGAGTTCGAGAAGTGGATGGAGCGCATGGGCTTCTTGTGCAACGGCAAGCTGACGAAACGGGCGGGCGACCCCTCGATCTTCTCGGCGAATCCGAAAGATATCTTCCTGTGGTAAGCAGGCGATCTCTGGAATGAATGGAGGAAAAATAAAATGAGTGACGTATTAGAAGCTTTTCCCCGGGATGCAATAGGGGTTAAGGATCCGTACAATATGGAAGCCTTGGAAGCCATGCATGATTCCACACCGGGGCGCATTTGCGTCGGCCGTGTGGGGCCTCGCCCTCCTGTAGAGCCCTGGCTCTCTTTCCGCTGGGATGAAGCGCTGGCCAAGGATGCCGTCTTCGGTGTGATCCCCGATGATTTCCTGAAGAAGGCGGGGGTTGATATCCGCGTGCAGAGTTCTTGTGAGGCCAAGATAGATTACCTGGCTCATCCGGAGAAGGGCGGCGTTTTGCTCCCCGATGCGGAGAAAGTCCTGGTCGAGAAGTGCAAGATGAGCCCCACGGTGCAGGTGTTCATCAGTGAGGGGTTGAGCTCACTGGCTGTTCTGGAGAACCTCCCCACCTTGCTGCCGGCCATTCTTGATGGCTTCAAGGGCGTGGGCATTGAAACCGGCCCCACTTTCTTTGTGGATCTGGGCCGCGTGCGCATGCTCAATGACGTGGGCCGTGTGCTCAAGCCGGAAATTGCCGTGATGCTCATCGGCGAGCGCCCCGGCCTGGTGACGCAAACCAGTCTGAGCGCTTACATTGCCTACAAGCCGCAGCCGGGCCACACCGACGCCGAGCGCAACTGCATCTCCAATATCTACAAGAAGGGCCTTAATCCGTTGGAGGCTGCTGCTCAGATCGTCGATATTGCCAAGAAGATGCTGGAGCAGAAAACCAGCGGTGTGGGACTCAAGCTGTAATTCTGGCTCAAGTTAGGACCTTTAGGGTTCTTAGTTTGGTACTTCCCGGGACTGGCAAGCCCGGCCCCGGGAAGTACCAGAGATGAGATTGATAGGAGATTTGGCTGCAACAGGAGGGAAATTATGCCGATTGTAACCGAGCAAGAATTGCGCATCAAGATTCGACAACCAGAATACGGGTTGGTGCTGACCTTTCCTCCGGGAACCCGCTTTAGTCCTGCTGCCAGGGATTTCATCAAGCAGTGGGATATTGAGGTGCGTTTCGAAGAGCCCCCTGCGGAGGAAAAGCTGCCTGCATCGCCCAGATGTTGAGGGTGATGGGGCACTGGTCGTTATGGATTTTGGGCGTAAAATATAGCAGAGAAGGGGCGTAACAATGAGCATTACTACGAAGAAAGGCGACAGAGGGGAAACGGGACTGTTTTACGGAGGTCGCGTGCCTAAAAATCACCCTCGCCCCGAGGCGTATGGCACGGTGGATGAGGCGATTTCGACATTGGGATTGGGCCGTGCATTTGCCACCAAGCCGCGCGTCAAAGAAATGGTTCTGGCGGTACAGCAGGACCTTTCCATTGTGAATGTCGAAATGGCGACGGATGTCATGTACTATGAGAAGATCCAGGGCATGGGGATGGTGATCACCGAAGAGACGGTCGCTAAGATAAGCGCATGGGTCACCGAACTGGAGTCCATGGTGAAGCTGCCTCCGCACTTTGTCGTGCCGGGGGGCTCTCCTGCCTCGGCAGCTTTGGATCAGGCTCGCACGGTCATACGGCGTGCCGAAAGACGGGCGGTTGACCTCTATCAACAAGGCATGCTCACCAATGAACAGGTGTTGGCTTATTTGAACCGGGCCTCGGATCTGGTCTTCATGCTGGCCCGCTATGAAGACTACGAAGGAACGGAATAATATTATTGGGTGGAAGGAGTTGTATGAATCCGCGTCTCCAGGAAATTCTTACTCGCGCTGACAAGGTCATGAATAATGGAGCAGAGCTGGAGGAACCCTACACGGGGCCACTACACGTGGGGGTTGACCTTGGCACTGCTTATACGTCACTGATTGTGTTGAATGATGAGATGATGCCTATTGCGGGGTGCTGGCGTCAGGCACAGATCGTACGCGATGGGTTGGTTCTGGACTTCTTTGGTGCAGCCCGATTGGTAACCGAGTTCAAGCAAAAGATTGAGGCCCGTCTGGGACGGCGTTTGGAATCGGCGGCGACTGCCTATCCCCCGGGGGTTCCACAGCAGGAAGTGCGGGCACAGGGGAACGTGCTTTTTTCTGCCGGGCTGGAGTGCAGTGGGTTGATTGACGAGGCCACAGCCGCCAGCAATGTTCTCCAGATCTCAGCCGGTGCCGTTGTGGATGTGGGCGGCGGCACGACAGGGATTGCAATTATCAAGGATAATAAGGTCATTTTTACGGCGGACGAGCCCACAGGGGGCACCCATTTCAACCTGGTGATTGCGGGTGCGCTGGGTATTCCTGTCGAAGAAGCCGAACAGCGCAAGGTTGATCCTGCGCAGCAGTCGGGTCTTTTTCCCCTGGTGAAACCGGTGATGGAAAAAGTAGGGGCTGTCATTGCCAAGTATATTGCCTCTTATGAGGTGAAGACGATTTATCTGGTGGGGGGAACGTCCAAGTTCCCGGGGATGGCCCAGGTCGTTGAAGACTTTACCGGGGTCAAGACGCTCATCCCTGGGGAGCCGTTGTTTGTGACGCCCATTGGAATTGCGATGCACAATTAACCAGCCCGGGAGGCAGCTTTATGCCTGAGAAATTCGTGTTACGCTGTTACACGCTTCTGGACTGTCTGCAACCTCAGCTTGCGGCATTTCTGGGCACCGTGGTCGATGGCGATCCGCCGATTGAGGGGATGGCCTGTTTAGCTGTGGAGTTCTCCCCTGGCATTCAGGTCTATCGGTTTATGGATATGGTAGTCAAGGCGACCAATGTCCGACCGGGTATCCAGGTGGTCGAACGCGAGTTCGGAGCGATGGAGGTGCACTCGCTGTCGCAGTCGGATGTCAGGCAGGCGGGGCGTATCTTGCTCACGGAAGCCGGCCTCACTGAGGAAGATCGCGTTAAACCTAAGATGATTTCTGTGCAATTCATCACCAATATCTCCGCGCGACAGGCGCAGATCCTGAACCGCCGTTCTTCTGGGGCGCTGTTGATCCCCGGTGAGACCTTGCTGGTGCTCGAATGTGACCCCGCGGGGTATGCGGCTTATGCGACCAACGAAGCGGAGAAAGCAGCTAACATTAAAGTGATCCAGATGGAAGGGATAGGCCGTTATGGCCGTGTCCTGCTTTCCGGAACGGAAGAGGATGCGATGGCTGCACAAGCGGCAGCGATTCGCGCTTTGGAAGAGCTGAAGGGGCGAGAGGCCTGAGCTGTTTTGTTGGGTTTATGGCCCCTTGCGTGGACTTTTGGCACTTTTTTCTCTACAGGTGGTTAAGCTACTGAGTTCTCTGGCTAGATAGGCCAAGATCTTAAAAGGAGCATGTTCTTATGATGGAGCAAGCGATTGCACTTTTGGAAACGGATAGTATTGCTGCCGGCATCCAGGGGGGAGACGCGATGGTCAAGACGTCTGCGGTTGATCTGCTGACCGCACGTCCCATTTGCCCTGGAAAGTATATGATTTTGATCCGTGGAGAGGTGAGCCAGGTCACCAATGCCCTGCGTTCGGGCATGGAGATTGTGGAGCACACGATAGTGGATCAACTTCTGCTGCCACGGGTGCATCCTGCGGTCTTTTCGGCGCTGGCTATGACGGCGGAGCCGCTGGAAGGGGAAGCACTGGGGATCATCGAGACCGTCACGGCGGCTTCCTGCATTGTGGCATCGGATGCTGCGGCCAAGGCTGCTGAGGTTGCCTTGCTGGAGATCCGGTTGGCCGACGGACTGGGCGGCAAAAGCTATGTCTTGATTCAGGGCATGGTTGGTGAGGTGGAAGCTGCGGTTGCTGCGGGTGTCGACAAGATCCGTGATGAGGGCCTGTTGGTGCGCAAGGTTGTCATCCCCAGCCTGCATCAGTCTATGCGTGAGACGATTTCATAGTTTCCATCCTTTAGAAGGCGTTTATCACCGCAGTGTGAGGCGCTTTCGAGAGGGTGAAAGGGAAGGCGAACAAATATGACTAATAACATTGTCGAACAGGTGAAAGCTGCCGGTGTGGTCGGTGCTGGCGGGGCAGGCTTCCCCACTCACGTGAAGATCAACGCCAAAGTGGATACCATCGTCGTGAATGGCGCGGAGTGCGAACCGCTGTTGTATTGTGACCAGCATCTCATGGCAGCGCATCCTGATTGGGTTATTGAAGGAACACGCCTGGTTATGCAGGCTACCGGTGCAGATCGCGGGTTGATCAGTGTAAAGCGCAAATATCACGAGGCCATCGATGCTTTAACTGCCCAGTTGAAGAAGGAAAACGAAAAGGCCATTACCATCCACGTGATCGAGAAGAGCACTTATCCGGCCGGGGATGAGCAGGTATTGGTTTATGAAGCGACCGGGCGACAGGTCCCGGCGGCTGGGCTCCCACTGGATGTGGGGGTAGTGGTGCAGAATGTGCAAACGCTGGCCAATATTGCACACGCTGTGCACGAGAACGCGCCTGTGACCCATCGTTACCTGACCTTGACCGGTGAGGTGGTGGAGCCTAAGACGGTGCGGCTTCCCATTGGGACCTCTTTCCGGGATGCATTGGCGCTGGCCGGTGGCGTGCGGCTCCCCGAGGACCAGTATAAGGTGGTCGTTGGCGGCCCGATGACCGGACGCGTGGCCAAGAACCTGGATGAAACTGTTACTAAGACGACCAGCAGCTTGATTGTCCTGCCGATTGACAGCCGCGTGGTCACCGATATGTCTACGCCGTTGGATCGGTGGATGCTCAAGGGGCGCGCGAACTGTGACCAGTGCCGCGATTGTACAACACTCTGCCCTCGTTTCTTGCTGGGACATCTGGACTTGCAGCCCCATGAGATCATGCGCGCAGTGCCTTATGGCATCGAGGGGCCGAACAAGATCCTGGAGGCGGCCATGCTCTGTTGTGAGTGTCGTCTCTGTGAGGCCTATGCCTGCCCGCTGGAGCTTTCTCCGGTCTCCTTCTACAAACAGCTCAAGCGTGAGTTGGCAGCACAGGGCTTCCGCCACCCCAAGGTCACCGATTTTACCCCGCACCCGTTCCGTGAGTACCGGCTTGTTCCCACAGAGCGCCTGGTCAACCGCTTGGGGTTGATGCGGTACTATCGAATGCACCCGGTCCTGGACGAGAGCGAGTTCAACCCGGCAAAGGTCGTGATTGCGTTGAAGCAGCACCTGGGGGCTCCCTGTGTGCCCGCCGTCAAGGTCGGGGACAAGGTCGCCGTTGGCGACGTAATCGGAGAGATTCCTGAGGGCAAATTGGGCGCACGAGTCCATGCTTCGATCCATGGTAAGGTTACGGAAGTGACGGAGCAGACGATTACCATTACAGCATAGCTGGCTCCGAATCAGAGCAATCTTTTAATTCTAAAGGGGGGATTATACTTATGGGATTACTAAAAGGTCAAAAACTGATTCCGGTGGGTGTCTCGGCCCGTCATGCGCATGTCACCCAGGAGCACCTGGAGATTCTCTTCGGGCCTGGGCACAAACTGACGCCGCTCAGTCCCTTAAGCCAGCCGGGGCAGTTTGCTTCTCGTGAGACGGTCACGATTCGCTCGCCGCGGGGAGAAATTGCCGGGGTGCGCATTCTGGGCCCGGTGCGCTCGCATACCCAGGTCGAAATCTCCCTGACCGATTCCCGTAAGTTGGGGATTGTGATCCCCGTTCGCGAGTCGGGTGCTAAGGGAGTCGGTGGGGCCAAGCTGGTGGGCCCTGAAGGCGAGGTGGAGCTGACGGATTCGGTGATTGCGGCTGAGCGTCACATCCACATGTCCCCTGAGAACGCGGCAGAGTTTGGCGTCTTTGACGGTGCCCGGGTGAGCGTGAAAACGGCTTCCGGACGCAGTGTGTTGTTCGAGAATGTGTTGGTCCGCGTCAATCCGAACTATGAGTTGGACTTTCACATCGACACCGATGAGGCCAATGCTGCTGGGCTGCGTAATGGCGATAAAGTGATGCTGGTCAACCCGTTTGACGTTCCCGGCGGACGCTTTCGCTAAAACTCTCCCTGGGTCCTGCTGTTCTGGGTCTCTGGGTGGTGAAGCATCATTTGGGGAGGTGGAAAACAGATGAAGATTGTTGTAACTGCACAAGGGAAAAACTTGAATGCTCCGGTTAGCCCTACTTTCACGCGCTGTCCTGTCTTTATTTGCGTGGATACGGTGACGAATAGTGCGCTGCCTATCGTGAATGCTGTCATGCGCGAGCCGAAGGATGCCGGTATGAAGGCCGCTCAGATCGTGCTGGAGCAAGGGGCTGAAGTGGTGATCACCAATAAGATTGAGCCCCAGGCTTTCCATGATTTGCAGGCTGCCGGGGTAGCCGTTTTCTCGGTGACGCCCCGGTCTGTGGGAGATGCCTTGAAGGAGTTCCTCCAGGGGAGACTCTTGAAGATCACGGTTCCCACGATCTAAAGGGGCCATACTTTGTATTTGAAGGTTCCCAGAATTCCATAGGACTTTTGTCAAAGATAGCCGACGGCTTGGGCCTGTTGGCTATCTTTGGTGATTGTATACACCTTGCAGCGCGAGCTGCGCTGAATCATTATTGAGAGAGGAAGCAATGGATAGGATTATATTGACGCTCAACTGTGGTAGTTCTTCGGTTAAGTACAACGTATATAACTGGGAGAAAGAAGAAGTTTTGGCCGTGGGCATTGTCGAGCGCGTGACCATTGGCGGGGCATTCTGTCAGCATCAGGTTCCCGGACGGGAGAAGGTGAGAATCGACCACGAGTGCCCTAACCACAAAGAAGCCATCAAGCTGGTCATGGAGACGCTGGTGCACCCGGAATATGGCGTGCTTAAAGATTTGTCCAGCATCCAGGCTGTGGGACATCGTGTGCTGCATGGCGGTGATGTCTACACCAAGTCTGTGATTATCACGCCCGAAGTGCTCCAGAAATTCCGTGACCTTTCGGACCTGGGCCCGCTGCATAACCCGGCCAATGTGTTGGGTATTGAGGGCGCGCAGGAGGTCCTCCCCGATGTGCCGCACATGGCAGTGATGGATACGGCCTGGCACCAGACCATGCCCGACCACGCTTTTATGTATGCACTGCCGTATGAGTGGTATGAGAAATACAGCATTCGCCGGTACGGTTTTCATGGCACCTCCTTCCTGTATGTGGCCAAGCGCGCTGCCGTGCTGCTGGGAAAGGACCCCTTCAAGATGAATGCGATCATTTGCCACATTGGAAACGGCGCTTCGATTGACGCGGTGAAGAATGGCCTTTCTTACGATACCAGCATGGGGCTGACCCCGCTGGAGGGGTTGGTCATGGGGACCCGCGCCGGCGATCACGATGCAGCCATCGATGTCTTCATGATGAAGAAAGAGGGCTACACCGCTGACGATATGAATATGATTTTGAACAAGAAATCCGGTGTGCTGGGCGTCACCGGCAAATATGCCGACCGGCGTGATATCGAGATCGCGGCCAAAGATGGCGATGCGCGTGCGAAGCTGGCGCTGGAGCTGGAATGCTATCGCCTCAAGAAATATATTGGCGCTTACTTCGCGGCTTTAGGGGGTGCAGATGCGCTGGTCTTCACCGCCGGCGTGGGCGAGATGAGCAGCCTGATTCGCGCCAAGGTGCTGGATGGCCTTGAGTGTATGGGCATTCGCTATGATAAGCATAAGAATGATCTGTCTCACACCCGCAATGCGGAAACCGATATCTCGGCCGAGGATTCGGCCGTGAAGATCCTCATTATCCCCACTGATGAGGAACGGGTCTTCTTGGAAGACGTGGTGGCGCTGCTTGAGGGCCGGTACGATGTGCATACCAACTACACTTACAGCTTCCAGTCTCCTGACTATCGTAACTACTTGCGTGACACGGCCTTTGAGGCAGAGTGCGAGAAGCATCCCGGCCTGCGTGCGATTGCCGCGCGGGTTCCCTGATTTGCTGTCGAGAAAATGCGGCGGGCGGCCCATCCGCCCGCCGCATTTTGCTTTCCTTACGTCATTTCTGTGCAAGTAGGAATCCGGGCCGCAGAGTTTTCAGATTAGATGTTGATGAAACGAGGTGTCATTGACATGGATGTGAAGCAGATGGAAACATGGCTGGTGGAACAGGTGTCAGCGGAGCCGGGGCTGCTGGATGCCCGGCTCATTCCTGCCGATCAGGTGCCCACGGCACATTGGGTGCGTATGAAGTGCAGATATGGCTGTCCCAACTATCAGCATAAGTTGGACTGCCCGCCTTGTTCACCGGATGTCGAGGAGTTCCGCAAGGTGCTGGCGGAGTATCAATGGGCTGCGGTGCTCAAGGTGGTAGGTACGTCGCCGGGTCCCGCGGATGGCCTTCTCCTGAAGATGGAGCTGGCGCTGTGCAAGCTGGGAGCTGGCCGGGCACTGGCCCTGAGTGCCCGAAGCTGTGGGGCCTGCACCCCCTGCCAGCGCACGGCAGAGGCGTGCCCGCACCCCGAACGGATCAGGCCGGAGCTTTCGAGTTTGGGCATTGACACCACGACGCTGATCCACAAGGTGGGGTGGGAGTTGATCCCGTGGACGGATGTCCCGCCTAAACCAGAGGATGTCTGGCTGGTTTCGATGCTGCTGATCGATTGATTCCGGTACGCTCTTACCCGGTCCCCGCTGCGGGCGTGCCCAGTGTGTTTTGCCACCACGCGCGCAGTTTTTCCATCACCACTTTGAGGTTTTCCTGCCAGCGCTCCTGATCCCAGGCCAGCGGCAGCCAGATTTCCCGCCGCCCGACACGCGCGCGTTCCCCGAGGGTCTCGCGCAGCCGGGGCAGATAGGCAGACTGGACCTCTTTGAGCCAGGGCGTGTGGATGACGATCTGGCCGCTTTCGACGGCGATGGTGGGGACGCGCGCGTCGCGGGCCAGCACTTTGAGATCGAGCTGATACAGGAGATTCTGTGCGGTCGGAGGGAGCGGGCCGAAACGGTCGCGCAGCTCGTCTGCCAACTGGGTAATTTCCTCTTCGTACGTCAGTTCGGCCAGTCGCCGGTAGAGCTGCAGGCGTAATGTATCGTCGGGGATGTAGTCCGGCGGCAGCCCGATGGCCAGCGGCAGCTCGATGGTGATCGAGCCGATGGGATCGGGCGGCGCGGGCTCACCGGCGCGTTCTGCCTTGAGCCGGGCGACGGTGCGCGAGAGCATTTGAGTGTAGAGGGTGAAGCCCACGGCGGCGATCTGCCCGTGCTGCTTTGCTCCCAGAAGTTCCCCGGCACCGCGTAGTTCCAGGTCGCGCAGGGCGATCGTAAAGCCTCCGCCGGTCTGCCCGGCTTCCTGCAGCGCCTGAAGCCGTAAGCGCGCCTCGTCCTGCATCCGGCGGCTGTGGAAGAGGTAGGCGTAGCCGCGTCGCGTACCGCGTCCTACCCGGCCCCGCAGTTGGTAGAGCTGCGCCAATCCGAAACGTTCGGCACGTTCCACGATGAGGGTGTTGGCATTGGGAAAATCCAGCCCGCTTTCGATGATCGTGGTTGCCAGCAGGATATCGATTTCTCCTTCGGTGAAGCGCTGCATGACTTTGGCCAGTTCCCCTTCGCGCATCTGCCCGTGCGCGGTGCC
This sequence comes from Anaerolineae bacterium, assembly GCA_034004765.1. Classification (GTDB taxonomy): domain Bacteria; phylum Chloroflexota; class Anaerolineae; order B4-G1; family SLSP01; genus JAVEWB01. The sequence continues at coordinate 408 of JAVEWB010000039.1, read as the reverse complement.
GACGCGGGCTTCGGGGATCAAGGTCTCCAGCCGCTGCGCGACACTGTGGATCGATTCGACACGGTTGTGGACGTAGAAGACCTGTCCACCCCGATCCATCTCCCGCAAGACTGCCCGGCGCACCACGTCGGCATCGTAAGGCCCGACGTAGGTCGAGAGCGGCAGGCGTTCCTGAGGCGGCGTTTCGATGATGCTGATGTCACGCACGCCGGTCATGGCCATGTAGAGCGTCCGTGGGATCGGTGTGGCGGTCAGCGTCAGCACGTCGACTTCGGTGCGCAGCTTCTTGAGTTTCTCCTTGTGCTCGACGCCAAAGCGCTGTTCTTCGTCGATGATGACCAGCCCCAGGTCCTTGAATCTGACATCCTTTTGCAGCAGGCGGTGGGTTCCGATTACGATGTCCACACT
>JAVEWB010000422.1:0-2645 GCA_034004765.1 Anaerolineae bacterium | reverse complement strand
AAAGGCACGCGGCGCGCTTGGCAGACACGCTTCCAGTCGAACACGCTCACAAACTGGGCAAGGGCATCGTGTTCCTGCTCGGCCTGCCACGTTCCGGCACCACGCTGTTGCAGCGCCTGCTGGGGGAGCATCCGGAGATTCACACCACGGCCGAGCCGTGGCTTCTGCTCCCTGTCAGCACCCTGCTCTCACCAAGGCTGGTTACCGCCGATTACGACACCGTGCTCGCGGCACAAGGCGTGGAGGAATTCACTCTTGAACTCCCCGGGGGCAAGGCCACGCTGCTCGATGGACTACGACAATTCGTAGCAGACCTGTACCGGCAATGCCGCACCGCAAGCGGCGCAAGCTACTTTCTCGACAAGACCCCCCGTTATCACTACATCGTCCCGGAACTACGGCAGCTCTTCCCACTGGCAAAGTTCGTCGTTCTGCTCCGCAACCCGCTCGGCGTTCTGGCTTCCGTGGCCGAGTCCTGGTTCAACGGCAGCGTCGAACACGCGCTCGCCAGCCCGCACCACCAGCGCGATCTAACCCGCGGGTTCGAGCATCTGGCCCAGGCTTTGCCCTTGCTCGGTCACCAGGCCCATACCCTGCAGTACGAGACGCTGGTCAAGCAGCCTGAAACGGAGTTGCGGAAACTGTGCGATTTTCTCGAAGTAGACTTCACGCCTGCGATGCTGCGGTACGACCCCACACAGCATTTCAAAGGCGCCTTTGGCGACAATATCGGTATTCCGCAGCACGATGCAGCCAGCCCGGCGTCCGTCGACAAGTGGCAGGATGTTCTCTTCCGACCGGAGAATATCCTTGCCGCCAAGGCTTTTCTCGCTGCCACCTCCCCACAGATCCTCGCGCAGTTCGGCCAGGACTCGCAGAATCTCCAAGCACAGTTCGAGAACGCCATTCTGGAACGGGTGCTGCAAGGCGCCCTGCCATTCGACGCGCTAGCGCCCAGCCAGACATTGGCACTGGCCGACGAGGCCTGCGACAAGGGAGAGCAAGCAATCGAGGCCGAAGAATTCGATGAGGCAGCAGAGCACTTCGAAACCGCACTGTCCCTCGTTCCCAACCATACCCGCACGCAAAACAACATCGGCGTACTGTGGTGGATCAATCAACAACCGGAACACGCACTGTCATTCTTCGCCAGTGCGCACCAGAACGATCCGAACGACCGCACCTCACTGCTCAACTTCACTGCCGCGCTGACCGTGCAGGGGCATATCGAGCAGGCGCGCCACGTGTATTTCGGCTACATGATGAGCCACCCGGAGGACCATGAAGTCGCCGGCCTCTATCTCAGCCTCGACGAGAAGCAGCCTTCTACCCCACCTCCCCCGCCGGCGCCCTCCAAGACGGCGCGAGCGCAGGTCCGCGCAGACGATTTCTCCGACTATACGATTTCACGTGTCCGCCACTTCACTCGGCTCGGACTGCCGCCCATGCACGCGGGAGCGAACATCGAAGATTGTGACCTGAAGGTGTACCAGGACATGCTGACCTACTGGTTCATCCTCGACAACTTCCCACCGGGCGCTCGCCTGCTGGAAATCGGTGGGGGAAATTCCAGAATCATTCAGGCGCTGAAGGGCCAATACGAATTCTGGAATCTGGACAAATTCGAAGGACTGGGCGCGGGACCAACAGACGCCAGCAACACGGCAGGCCACACGCTGGTGCGCGCCTACATTGGGGATTTTTCTCCTGAACTGGCAGACAACACCTTCGATGGCGTGTTCAGTATCTCGACCCTCGAACACACTCCACAAGACGACGCCACACTCGGGCGCATCGCTGCCGATATCGACCGCATCCTCAAACCCGGTGGGCTGTCGATGCACTGCATCGACGTGGTATTGCACCGGCAGGCCTTTATTCACCCGCTGATCCCTTACCTGCACGCTCACCGCCCCACCCTCAACCCGGCAGTCCCGCTCTGGGCACTGCGCCTCGACCCTGATCTCTGGCATATGAGCAAGGCGGCCTACACACGGCAATGGCAGCCGATCACCCAGAAGACCTATGAAGCCTTCGGTCGCCCGGCTTCCTATAATCTCGTCTGGCGCAAACCGGCCGCGACCTAGATCGCCCCCGCTCCAGCCCGGCACTTCGCCTGGCTACTCCCAATCGCGACGCCATCGATACAACATGAATAAGCCCAGACTTCAGGAACTCCCGCTGCGCCAGACCCGCCGTGTGTACGGCCCCGATGGCCTGCCGCTACTAGCCGCACCGCCGCGCAGGGGGGAGGACACCCCACCACGGATTTCGATCGTCACGCCCTCCTACAATCAGGGCGACTTCCTGGAGGAATGCATTCTTTCGGTGCTGGAACAAGGCTACCCAAACCTTGAATACATCATCATGGACGGTGGGAGTACCGACCGCTCCGTCGAGATCATCAAGAAGTACGAGAAATACCTGACCTACTGGCAGTCCCAACGGGACGGTGGGCAGTATCAGGCCATCAACGAAGGATTCCGTCACAGCAGCGGAGCCATCATGGCCTGGATCAATTCAGACGACAAATACCATCCCGGCAGCTTCCGAACCGTCGCCAACGCATTCATCAGCCACCCCGAGGTTTCCTGGCTCACAGGCCGTCCAAGCACGTGGAACGAACAGGGTGATCTGGCGGACGT
>JAVEWB010000038.1:10504-12016 GCA_034004765.1 Anaerolineae bacterium | reverse complement strand
CGCTCCCACTACATCGGCAACCGTATCCATCAACGCGCGATAGGAGATATTCTCACCGTTGAGGATGTAACGTTCCCCATTTCGCCCTCGCTCGGCAGCCAGGACGTGTCCCACGCCAACAGCGTGGGCGGAAACGATGCCCATGCCCCCCGGCGGCGCGAACACCGCCTGACCTTTCCTGGCCGCGCGCAGGAATTCGCCGCCGACAAAGCCGATGTCCCGCTGTCCGATCACCGTCGCCGGGTTCACAATCACAGCATCCAGTCCCCCTGCCACGGCCTCCCGGACCGCTTCCTCGGCCAGAACCTTACTATGCCCATAGGGGAAGCGTATGTTCGACAGATTGAACCCATGCGTCTCATCCAGAAGCTTTCCCGGTGAGTCGGGGAGGCCCAACGCACCCACAGAGCTGGTATAGACGACGCGCTGCACCTCGCACTCCCTCGCGGCTCGCAGGACGGCACACGTGCCTTCGACGTTGACGGTATAGATCACCTCGGGGCTGTTGCGCCAGTACTGCGAGATGGCGGCTGCATGGAAGACCCAATCACAGCCCTGCATCGCCCGTACCAGCGAGGCTTCGTACAGCACATCGCCCACGACCAACTCCGGCGCAAGCCCCTCCAATGCTTCCAGACGCGAGGTCTCACGGCGCAGCGCGCGCACCTCATGCCCGCGCTCCAGCAGCGCCTCCACAATATTGGCCCCGACGCAGCCCGTCGCCCCGGTCACCAAAGCCCGCATCAGCCGTACCTAGATCAGCCCATCCACAGCATCGACCAGCACGCCGCTCCGCACCAACTCCGCCACCGCATCGATCATGGGAGCCAGTGGAGCATCGTGCTCCAGGAAGGGGACACGCTCTCGAACCAGGGCGTGTGCCGCAGCCGTGCCCTCGCCCAGCCGCGCACCACTTCCCAGTTGCTCGCGGCGAAAATCGATACCCTGCGCCGCAGCGAGCAGTTCCACCGCCACAATGCGCTCCACGTTTTCCACCACCTGGATCGTGTGATGTGCCGCATTGGTTGCCATGCTCACATGATCCTCTGTATTCGCAGAGGTGGGGATGGAATCCGCCGTCGAAGGGTGGGCCAGCACCTTATTCTGGGAGGCCAATGCCGCTGCCGTATACTGAGCCAGCATGAAGCCGCTCTCCAGCCCGCCGTGGCGCGTCAGGAAAGGCGGCAGCCCGCTGCTGAGCGACTCATCCACCAACCGGGCCGTCCGCCGCTCGCTGATATTGCCCAATTCCACCATGCCCAGCTTCAGGTAATCCAGCGCCAGGCCAACCGGCTCGGCATGGAAGTTCCCGCCGGAGATCACGCAAGGGTGATCCGTCTCGTCAAAGAAAATGAGTGGGTTGTCCGTCACCGCGTTAAGCTCGATCTCCAGCGCCCAACGCGCATAGGCCACCGTATCCCGCACCGCACCGTGCACCTGAGGGATGCAGCGCAGGCTGTAGGCGTCCTGAATGTCACGGGGATCATGCGGACGGAGGAAGCCGCTTCCCGC
>JAVEWB010000038.1:0-10404 GCA_034004765.1 Anaerolineae bacterium | reverse complement strand
TCTCCAGCGCCCAACGCGCATAGGCCACCGTATCCCGCACCGCACCGTGCACCTGAGGGATGCAGCGCAGGCTGTAGGCGTCCTGAATGTCACGGGGATCATGCGGACGGAGGAAGCCGCTTCCCGCTAGAATACGGCGCATGTGTGCCGCGGTATCGACCTGGCGCGGATGCGGGCGGACCAGATGAATGCGAGGGTCCAGCGCAGCAGGAGTACCCCGCAGGGCCTCTAAGGACAGCGCCCCCACGATATCTGCCGCGCTCATCAAATTCTCGGCCCGCAGCGTGACCAGCGCCCCCAACGTCGTCGTGACCGCCGTGCCGTTGATCAGCGCCAGCCCCTCTTTAGCCCCCAGGGTCACCGGTTGAAGGCCAGCGCGCCGCAGGGCTTCGCCGCCGGGCATCCGTGTTCCCTGGTACATGGCCTCCCCTTCGCCAATCAGCACACAGGCCAGGTGCGCCAGCGGGGCCAGATCGCCGCTTGCGCCCACGGAGCCGTAGGCCGGGATGCAGGGCACCACGCCGCGATTCAACAGTTCCAGGAGCGCCTGCACCGTCTGCGGGCGGATGCCAGAATAGCCCATTGCCAGCGTGTTGGCGCGCACGGCGATGATAGCGCGCACTGTCGCCTCATCCAGGAGCGGGCCCACCCCGGCTGCATGACTGAGCACCAGATTGCGCTGCAGCGCCTCGACCTCGTGGCGCGGGATGATCCGCCCCTTGAACGCGCCGAAGCCCGTGGTGATGCCGTAAGCGATCTCGCCGTTCTTGAGCAGCGTCTGCACGCCCTGCCAGGAGTGTTCCATCGCCTCGATAGCATGCGGGGAAAGTGCTGCAGGCGCGCCGCTTGCCACCGCCCCCAGATCCTCCAACGTCAGATGCTCGCCGTTTATGGTTATAGCATCCATGCGTTATCCTTGCATTCTGCTGCGATACCACTCCCAGAAATGGGCCATGCCCTCCGCCACCGAAACCTGAGGGGCATAGCCAAGGAGTATTCGCGCTTTGGTGATATCGGCGTAAGTAATAGGCGGCTCACTGGCAGGGGCCGGAGGTGTCTCCATCTGCGCTTTCTTCCCCACCAACTGCTCCACCATCGCCACAAAGTCGGCCATGCGCACCGGTTCCCCTCGCCCTAAGTTGATGCGCTGATAGCCCAGGGGATGGTCCACGGCCGCAACGACACCCTTTACAATATCGCCGACGTAGGTCCAATCCCGCCACATCTCACCGGCGTCGTAGAGCCGAAACGTCTTGTCGTGCACAATGCTGTCGGTGATGATGTACGGCATCATGTCCGGACGTCCACGCGGGCCGTAGACGCTGAAGAAGCGCACCGCCGTAAACGTGAGCGCAAACATATTGTAGTAGGTATATCCGAAAAGCTCCCCGGCAATTTTACTGGCCGGATAAGGGGCAAGCGGCTCACCCAGAGGGTCATCTTCCTGGAAGGGGAGGTGCTGCGTCTTCCCATAAACTGATGAAGTAGAAGCAAAAACGATGTGGGGAACCCCCGCGTGCCGCGCCGCCTCCAGAACGTTGACCGTACCACGAATGTTCACGTCCGTGTAGAGCGGCGCACGTTCGATGGAGTACCGCACCCCGGCCATCGCTGCCAGATGCACAATAGCGTCGAAATGTCCCTCCGAGACCACACGCCCCACCCCCGGCTCGTCGCGCAGATCGACCTCGTGCAGTGCAAAGCGCGGATAGGCCACCAGGGTTCGCGCGTTGGCACGCTTTTGCGCAGGGTCATAATAATCATTGAAGTTATCCAGCGCTTCGACGTCATCGCCGCGTTGAAGTAGAAACTCCGCGACATGACTCCCAATGAAACCGGCAGCACCCGTCACCAATACACGCATCTTCCACCTCAATTCACCGGATGAATATCCTCTACATTCAACTGCAGGTTGACCTTCCCGTTCCACTCGTTCTGCTGCAAATGGTAAGCCAGATCAACCAGCGGCGGCAGCCTCCCAAACCAATCTCCCTGGCGGAAGGCAATGGCATCCCACACCACCCCGTCTTCGCCCACGACACTAAGCTTCAAATGTCGGCCATCCGACCCTACCGCTACGGCCCGCAGCACATGAACCCGCCGGGCGATGAAAAGCGGCATCGGATTCTTGTAGCCAAAGGGGGTCAGTGTCTCCAGTTCATGGTACAAATCGTAAGAGAGTTGCTCCAAAGGGACCTCAGCGTCAGCCTCAAGGCTAGGCGCCAGATTGACGCCGATCAATTGCTCTTTTGCCAATGCCATCAGCCGTTCGCGCAGCGTGTCCAGATATTCCGTGCGCACCGTGAATCCCGCGGCGGCTTCATGGCCACCATAGCGCACCAATAAATCGGCCACGGCATCCAGTGCCTGCGTGATGTGGAACTCCGGGATGGAACGCGCCGAACCTTTCGAAAAGGGCTCGTCGATCTGGACGACAACCGCAGGACGATAGAACTCCTCGGCCAGCCGCCCGGCGACCAAACCGATGATCCCCACATGAAAATCTTGGGAAGCCGCAAAAAGCAGCGGTGGCCCTCCGGCCTGTACAGGCTCAGACGCAGTTTCTTTGCTCTCTGCGTCCGCTTCCCCAATCCTATCCAGCTCAACACCCAATGACTTGCGCGCATCTTCCTGGATCTTCAACGTATCCTCACGGCGTTGGTCGTTGATCTGCTCCAACTTCTGAGCCAGATCCAGCGCGGTGGAGAAGTCCTGCGCCATCAGCAGATCAAACGCCACCATCGAATCACCCATCCGCCCCGCAGCGTTGAGCCGTGGACCTAATGTGTAGCCAATCGTGGAAGGCGTCAGTCCCCCCGGTTTAGCGCCGCTGGTCTGCATCAGTGCCGCCATGCCGGGGCGGCGGGCCGCGTTAAGCTGCTCCAATCCCTGTCGCACCAGAACATGGTTCTCTCCCAACAGGGGCACCATATCGGCGACTGTGCCCAAAGCCACCAGGTCCAACAACTCAGCTTCAGAAAGCTCCGACACTGTGGTTCGTAAAGGGGTTTTGCTATTGACGCGGAGCAATGCCTGGGCCAGTTTGTACGCCACCCCGGACCCGGCCAGATCCCTGAACGGGTACTTGCTGTCCTGCCGCTTGGGGTTGATAGCCGCCTCCGCCTCAGGGAGCGGGCCACTGATGTGGTGGTGGTCGGTCACGACCACCTGCATTCCACAACTCCGTGCCACGGCCACCTCGTTGGGAGAGCGAATGCCGCAGTCGACCGTGATCATCAGGCGCACGCCCTCTTTTGCCAGGGCTTGAATAGCATCGGCGTTCAAGCCGTACCCTTCTTCAAAGCGATCGGGGATGTAAGGACGTGCATCTGCGCCCAGGCTTCGCAACGTCTGCACCATGATCGCGGTAGCCGTAATCCCATCCACATCATAATCGCCATATACGGCAATTGGGGCACGGTCGGTGACCGCCTGACGGATGAGCATTACCGCGCGGTTCATATCCGCCAACAGGAAAGGGTTATCCGAGACGAGCTCACCTTTGAGGAAAGCCGTGATCTCCTCAGGCCTCTCGAGATGCCGGTTGTAAAGCACCTGCACCGCTAACGGATGCAACTCAGGCAAACAATCGAGGAGCTGTTGTGGTGCAGTGGGACAGACCCGCCACTGCTTGCGCCATAAGGATGACATAAATTCTACCCTTCTCCAGGTTATAAAAAACCGAAGCCCTTGTCCAACCCTGAAAGTATACCACAGGGAGAAAGGCGCGTCAAAAAAAGCGGCTCCCATTTCTGGGAGCCGCGCCGAGGGCAAACGAGAGACTAAATCCAGCCCTGACCCTTGCAGAAGTCAGTCACAACAGGAATGGTGACCCACTCACCCTTGTAGGACTTGACTGCCAAAATGATGATATAGATGAGCAAAAGAGGCGTCGTCACACATCCAATAACCACAGCCGTTAAAGCGGAGGATATGATCATAAGGACGCCCAACACCAGTGCCTGCATAGCATTGTACTTGATGAATTGGCGAGACTTCTTATCCTCCATAAACAAAACAACAACGGGGATTAACGGAGTGAAAATCCAGCTAAGCAATGCCCAAAGCTTATCATCATCCGTCACATCCATTCCCATCTGCGGTGAAACCATCTCAGGCTGTTCCATACCAAGCTCCTTTCTAAAAGTATCTGTGATTGAGATCTATTAAGATCTTGTGTTGAAAATTGCGCGAGGCGCCCTAAAGCTCACGCTTATCATTCTTAATGGTAGAGGAAAAATGAAATAAGTCAAGCCGGGCAAGCATCCCAAAAACGTTTTATTCTGACAGCAAGCCATGCTATAATACTTCCCATGCAACCATCCGAAAGACGCGGGGTTATAGGATTAAGTGGAGGGGTGGACAGCGCCGTAGCTGCGGCCTTGCTGATACAGGCAGGACTTGAGGTACAGGGCGTCGTACTTCGGTTCTGGGAAGCCCCTTTTGTCACCTCACCAGAAGATGCCACAGAGAGCGCCCGCGCTGTAGCTGCCGCCTTGGGCATCCCCATCACGGAGGTAGACCTGCGCGATCGCTTTTACAACGAGGTGGTACAGCCGTTCCTGGATGACTATACTCAGGGGCGGACACCCAATCCCTGTATCCTCTGCAACCCCACATTGAAGTTCGAAGCGCTACTTGAAGCAGCGGATCAGGCCGGCGCCCAGTGGATCGCCACCGGGCACTATGCCCGCGTCCTGCACCCATCTGCCGACGCCACCTCAAAAGAATCCCATCTCTTACGCTCGCTCAACCCACAGCGCGATCAGTCCTATGTGCTCTACCGCCTCACACAGCGTCACCTCACACGCCTGCGCCTGCCTTTAGGTGACATTCAGGATAAAGCACAGGTTCGAGAGATCGCTCGCGAGTTGAATCTCCCTAGCGCAGACCACCCTGACAGCCAAGATCTCTGCTTCCTGAAAGGTGGTGACTACCGCCTGCTGCTGCAAAAGCTGCGACCCGACCACCTGAGCCCTGGGCCTATTCTTGATACGTCCGGCAGTTACCTCGGCGAACACAAAGGGCTGCCGTGCTACACCGTAGGGCAGCGCGGCGGATTAGGCATCGCCACAGGGGAAAAGCTCTACGTCCTGGCACTGCGCCCGGCAGACAACACGATGATTGTAGGCCCGGCAGAATACCTGGAGCGCTCCACATGTACGCTGGAGGCGATAACCTTCCCCTTGGGCACCTCCCCCGCCCCCCAATTCAGCGCCGACGTCCGCATCCGCTATCACGCACCGCTGGTGCCCGCGGAAATCGTACTGCTCCCCGACGCCTGTGCCCGTGTCACCTTCCTCCATCCACAACGAGGGATTGTCCCCGGCCAATCGGTAGTTTTCTACCGAGACGAAGAGGCCCTGGGAGGTGGCATCATTCGGGAATAAAAGAGTTGCCTTCTGTAGAGAAGAGCCTATACTGAATGTTAGAGCTGATCCACACTGGGGGGGCGAACCCTAAAGCGAGAGGCTATGAGCGATAATAGACTGGCCGACATTCATATTTTAGTCATCGATGACAGCCCCGATATCCGTGAATTCCTGAAGAATTCCATCCTCGAGCCCGCCGGATATCAGGTTTCGACTGCCAGCAACGGCCAACAAGGGTTTGAGAAAGCGCTCGAAGAACACCCCGACCTCATTTTGCTGGACTACGAAATGCCCAAAATGAACGGCATCGAGGTCCTGCACGCACTCAACGAACAGAATGTCATCATTCCGGTCATCTTGATCACCTCCTACGGCTCAGAATCCGTGGCCGTGGAAGTTTTTCGCCTGGGCGTGCGAGATTACGTTCCCAAGCCGTTCAGCATCGAGGATATCCTACGTGCCATCAAAATCGCGCTCCATTCCGTGCAAGTAGAGCGGGAGCGGGACGCCCTTATGGAGCAGCTCAAGCTCACCAATGCGGAGCTTGAACAGCGGCTGCGTGAGTTGGATACCCTCTATCACATTGGTAAAGCCGTCACGACCCTCCGCGAGCACGGTCAACTGCTGGAACGTGTGGTGGACGCTGCACTCTACCTCACCGGCGCACAAGATGGCGCCCTCATCCTGTTAGATCCCAAAAGTGAGCAGCCCACTGTTCGCGTCAACCGCAGCCACGCCGGAAGCGACTACATGTCCCCTACAGAATCCGTGAATCTCATCACCCAATCCAAAGAGCTAATGATGACAGCCCCCCTCCAGGCAGGGGGCAAAGTCTTAGGAGCTCTGACCGTTAGCAACAAACGCAGCCGGCAGCCCCTGAACAAACATGACCAGCGACTGTTGCGCATGTTGAGCGATTATGCCGCAGTCGCTATCGAAAACGGCCGACTATTGAGCGAGGTCGTAGAGCGACGGGAACGGGAGAAACGTGAACTTCGCAACCTGTTCGAACATTACGTCGCGCCCTCGGTTGTCAAGCGCATCGTGGACCATCCGCAGAGCATTCAGCCCGGAGGGCAACGCCAGGTTATTTCTATTCTCTTTGCTGACCTGAGAGGGTTTACTACTTTCAGCGCCAATACACCGCCGGAGACATTGGTGACTGTTCTGAATCGCCATATGTCTGCCGCAGCAGGAGAAGTGCTGCGCGAAGAAGGCACGTTGGATAAATTCATGGGGGACGAAGTGATGGCCTTCTTCAATGCGCCCCTGCCCCAGGAAGATTACGCACTGCGCGCGGTCAGAGCTGCCTTTGCCATCATCAAGGCCGGCGAAGTACTCCATCGAGACCTGCCCCCTGAGCAGCGGCTCAGTTTCGGTGCGGGAATCAGCACCGGCGAAGCGATTGTGGGCAACATCGGGACCCCTCAGGTCGTCAATTTTACCGTCGTAGGGCACACGGTCAACAAAGCCCATACACTGCAAGAGCTTGCCCCCGCAGGCAAAATCCTGATCTGCCGTCAGACCTACGAACTGGTCAAAGATCGTATCATGGTAAAAGAGCTCCCGCCCGTGACCATAAAAGGACAGAAAAGCCCTGAAGCGATCTACGAAGTAATAGCCATCAAAGCATAAAATAGCCAAATCCATTCGAGAAAAACTATGACCCTATTTTTTGACATCGAGACCCAGAATAGCTTTGAAGAAGTAGGCGGACACTATCCGGAGCGGCTGCGGCTCTCCGCAGCCGTCACGTACAACACGGACGACGAAGCATTCCATCACTATACGGAAGCAAACGTCACCGATCTGGTAAAAGAGCTGCAGACAGCCAACCTTGTCGTGGGATATAACCTCTACGGCTTCGATTATCCGGTGCTGCAAAAGTACACCCAGATTGTCTTGTTGAAGGATCTGCCCACCGTGGACCTCATGGTTATGCTTGAAAAGCGGCTGGGGTTTCGTCCCAAATTGGATACGGTCGCCAGCGCCACACTGAAAGTCGGGAAAAGCGCCGACGGCCTTCAGGCGGTGCAGTGGTGGCGAGAAGGGCGACTGGAAGAGATTTTCAAATACTGCGAGCAGGATGTCGAAGTGACCCGCCGTCTCTACGAATTTGGGAAACAGTATCGCTACGTCCAATACTACGATCAACAGTACCGGATCCAAAAAGTCCTGGTCGCCTGGTGAGGGTTAACGTCAAACAGCATCATGTCAGAAGGAGGATCTATGGACACCCCATCCATTACAGATGAAGATCGCAAGATGGCCGAGTTCTGCGGCTCCTGCCCGGTGTGCAGCCGCGCACGGTCACACCAGAAAGGGCTGGCTTACTGGTTCGTCAAAACCATCGAAGGACGCTTCTGCCCTTACTGCCAGGCATACGAGAAGGTTTATGGTCGCAAGGCCCACGAACCTGTACCAGGCCAAGACGCCTGAATTCGCATAGAGGGAAATCCCACCCACACTCACGTTTTCCTCGACTTTTTGCTCCGCAAAGGGCAAGTCTACCCTTGACTTGCCCTTGAACTGTTTTCAGCCCCATGATCCGAGCAAAATAGTGTCTCCCTGACGTAAAAACTTCGAATTTTTCACGATTATGTAACGATGACCCCGTATAATTATGAGAGTGAACTTGTAACAAAAAAACTATTCAGGAGGAATTTAAATGCTTTACACCAAACTGATACGCAGTCTGAGGGTCTTAATAACCGTAAGCTTACTTTTAGGCCTTCTCGTTGCCTGCGGTGGGGAAGAGGAGTATGAAGAGTACGAAGAACCCACCGAATCCATGGAAGTCGAAGAAGAAGAGGCCACAGAAGAGCCTGCAGAAGAAGCAGACAGTACTCCTTTGTACGTCCATCCTTCCGGTGCATTCGGCATGATTTATCCCTTTGGAAGCGAACCGGATGCTGAAAATGAGTCAGTCGCCCTTTTCTCCGGTGAAAATTCCATGATCCTCGTCGCCTATAATGAAGATTCTGGTACTGAGCTGAACGAGGACACCCTTGGTGACATTGCCACCATTTTCTCCGACTCCGTCCTGGTTGGGAGCGAGATCATTGAGAGCTATGAGATGTATACCGACGATGCCACAAGTGTCGGAGAAGGCTATGAGGTGGCTTTCGATTATTCCGCAACTGAGTCCGATGGAACCGGCAAGGCTTATTTTACCCAGGCGGGAGAAAAGCTTTATGCTGTGTACCTCCTGGCCCAAGATTATGAAGCTGCCGCCGAAATTTGGGCAGCCACTGTGAGCAGTTTCACCACGGAGCCTGAGGCCCAGGCCGCCGCAGGGGACGAAGAGCCAGCGGAAAGCAGTAATGCACAGCCGTCCGGTGAAGCAGACAGCGGCTTCCGTCCGGAAACCGATGGCTTCAGCTTCGAGAACTACGGCGGTGGTGGTGAAACCAATCTGACTCCCACTGAGATGCAGCGCATGTTCGGTGATGACGTCTGTGCCAACACCAGCGGTGGGACATGCACCCTCACTCCCCCCGCACGCCAGTGGATGGAGCAAATCAACGGATACATGGACGGCGGTCACTGTGAAGGCATGGCCGTACTGAGTTCGCTGATGTATTACGGACAGGTCGATCCCACCAATTTCGGCGGTGAGTCGGCTCACGATTTGAGCATCGCGGATGAGGCTTTGCAGCGCGAAATTGCCTACTGGTGGACCACGCAATCCACCTACCCCGGCGCTTCTATCAAGGTCAATGAGTCCCCGACCGAGGTCATCAATGCCCTGGCAGAGAGTTTTGCACAAGGGAAAGATGCTTCCGAGTGGTGGGCGCTGGGCATCTACAAATCCGACTTCACCGGCGGCCATGCCATCACACCCATTGGCGTGGAGGACAAGGGCGACGGCCTCTATGATATTCTGGTCTACGACAACAACTGGCCGGACGAGACCCGCGTGGTCGAGGTCGATACCAATGAAAACACCTGGAAATACCATGCCGCGACCAACCCCAATGAACCCTCCGAGCTTTACGATGGCAATGCCGAGCTCCAGAACCTGGAAGTTGTCGCCATCTCCCCGCGCCTGGACACACAGCAGTGTCAGTTCTGCGCCTCGGGTGCCGAATCGCGCGCCGGCGGACTGGCAGCACCGGCACAGGAATTCTATGAAATCTGGCTCGAGGGCAAAGGCGACCTGCTGATCGAAGACGAGCAGGGACGACGGATAGGGTTCGTGGACGGCAAGTTCGTGAGTGAAATCCCCGGCGCATCAGGGGACAACATGAAGCTGTTCGGCACTGACGTGTGGGATACAGAAAACGAGCCGGTCTATCGTGTTCCGGTCGGTGTCTCGTTCCAGATTTCGGTCGATGGCACCAAACTCGAAGAAGCAGAGAGTTCACAGGTTACATTGATCGGACCGGGATACGTCCTCTACGTGGAGGACATCTGGCTGGAGCCCGGTGAGGTGGACAGCATCAATGTCTACACCGACGAGAGCCGCCATCAGTTGACCTACATCACGGATTACAGCGAGTCCCCCGTGATGGTCATCGGGATCGAAACCGATGAGGCCGACTACGAGTTCCTGGTTCAGGCCACCGAAATGATCGGCGCTGCAGATACCTTCGATATTGCCGTCGATCTGGCCGAGAACGACTTCATCATCAACACCAGCTACAACGAGGAGCCCGTCACCTTCGACATGTGGATGATGCGCATCGACGACGAGAGTGAAAGTATCTTCGGCTATGAAGACCTGGTAATGGAGCCTGAAAACACCGCCTACCTGAACTACCTGACATGGGAAGGGGAAGGCAGCGTGATGTATCTCGACATGGACTACGAGAACGATGGCGAAATCGACGAATCCATCGAACTAGAAGATACAGCAGATGAGTATTTCTACGACTATTCCGGAGAGGATAGCGAAGAATAAATAAAAGTACTACAAGATTCCAGGGTGCCCGGCAGAAAGAAAGCCGGACACCCTGGTTCCAAAATGTTCTTTGCGTTTCCCGGAAAAAGAATTTGATCAGCACGCAAGGTAAAGGACATCCCGGTTAAA
>JAVEWB010000037.1:0-12050 GCA_034004765.1 Anaerolineae bacterium | reverse complement strand
GCGGTGATTGTCGCATTCCTGGGTGCTGATGGCGACCTGGGTGCGGTGGCCGGCCACGGTCTGGCCGAGCGTGTCATCGGACAGCGCGTCCAGTGCCTGTGCCAGCTCTTTCGCCTCGGCCTCGGCCTGTGCGAGGCTTTGCTCCGCGGCCTGCTTCTCCTGCTCCAAGCGCTGCTGCGTGGCTTTGAGGCGTTCCTGCTCCTGCCCCGACTCCTCGAGAAGCTGGCGCTGCCAGTCGGACTCCTGGATGAGCTTCTCCAACGCGCGCACGGTGGCTTCTAACTGCCGGGTGGCCTCCAGGCGCTTCTGCTCTGTGGCCCGCCGCTGTGCAACCAGGGCGTTTGCTTTCTCCGCCAGTGCGCGGCCTTGCCCTTCGCTGTGCTGGAATTTCTCCTGCAGGGCCTTGATCTCTTGTTCCAGGGCCTGCACCTGCTCGGGGAGGTCCCGGCGTTCCCGCTCCCGTGCCAGGAGGCTCCCCCCGCGCTGTTCACGGCGTTCCTCACCGCCGGTCACCGAGCCGCCGGAGCGCAGGGTCTCGCCCTCGAGGGTGACGATCTGGAAGCCGCCGCTTTTGTCGCGGAGGGTGCGGTAGAGCTCACGCGCGGCCTCCAGGTTTTCGGCTACGGCAACCCGTCCCAGCAGCAACTGCACGGCGGGGCGGAGGGCTGCATCGTCGTAGTGCACCAGATCGGCGGCCAGCCCGACAATGCCCTGGCCCGGCGTGATCTCCAGCGGGCGCGAGGGGCTCAGGTTGTCCAACGGCAGGAAGGTGGCCCGTCCGGCGCGCTGCTGCTTGAGCCACTGCACGGCATCCCGGGCATCTTCCCAGCGCCGGGCGACGATATCCTGCACCTGTGCGCCCAGTGCGGTCTCGATGGCCCGCTCTAGTTCGGAGGGGACGTGGATCAATGAGGCGAACGTGCCGGGAAGCCCATGCAGCTTTCCGTGCTCGGCCGCTTGCAGGACGGCCTGCACGCCGGCATAGAGCCCGGTCCCTTCAGCATGGAGCCGCTCCAGGGCTTCCAGCCTCGCGGCAAGCTGCTGCCGGGCGGCCTGTTTATCGGCCACCTCACGACGCAGCCGTTCGGAGTCTGACCGGGCGGCTTCCTGGGCGGCACGCTGCTGTTCGACGGCGCTCTCCAGGTCGGTGATCTGGGCCTCGATCTGCTCCACCGCCTGCCGCGCCGTCTCGACGGCTTCCTGCTGGGTACGGCGGTGCTCTGTGGCGGTGGCCATGCTTTTCTTGATCTGGCTGGCGCGCTCGGTCAGTTGTCCGGCGCGCTCCTGCTGCTGTTCCAGGCGGCTTTGACGATCGGTGAGCTGATGGCGGCTCTCCAGCGCGCGCGATTGTGCGCCGCTCTGGCGGCTCAGGAGGGCGTGGCGCTGGGCTTCGACTTTCTGGTAGTCCTGCTCCACGGCGGCTAACTGCGTTTGGGCCTCTGTCAGCCGGGTCAGCCCCTGCTGCAGCGCGGCCTCCAACTCTGCGATTTCGCTTTCCTCTGCCTGCAGCGCCGTCTGTAAAGGAATCAGGTTGGCGCTGCTCTCCTCGTGGCGCTCTTGCAGGAGACGGCGGCGCTCGCGGGAGACGGCAAGCTCCCGCTGGATGGCTTCGGCTTCACCGTGCCGGATGCTCCCCTCGCGGTGCAGTTCGGCTAGCTGGGTGCGCAGTTGGCCCATCGTCTGGCGCAGTTCACCGCCCTGGCGGATCAGGGCGTCGATCGCTTCCTGGCGCTCCTGCACCCGTTTTTCGTGATAGAGGGCGCGCTGGCGGGTGAACTCCAGTTCGTGCAGCGCCCGGTGCCAGCGGTACCCATACCAGATCTCCAGCAGCCCCTTGAGGTCGACGTTGAGCTTGTCGAGCTGTTCGGCGCGTGAAACCTCTTTTTCCAGGCGGTGCAGGCGCGGCTCGATCTCGCCAATGATGTCCTGCACGCGCTCCAAATTGTGGTGGGTCTCTTCGAGCCGCTTCAGTGACTCTTCACGGCGGTTTCGATAGGGGGAGATGCCGGCGGCCTGCTCGAAGAGCGCCAGCCGCTCCTGGGGGCGCAGGGAGAGGACCTCATCGACCAGTCCTTGACCGATGGTCAGGTAGGCGTCGCGTCCCAGACCGGCGCGGTCCAGCAGGTCGGAGAGATCCATCAGCCGCAGTTTGCTGCCGTTGAGCATGTATTCCGTCTTGCCGTCGCGGTAGGTGCGGCGCTCGATGGTGACTTCGGCGAAGTCGAGCGGCAGCCAGTTGTCATGGTTGTCAAAGGTGAGCGCGACGCGAGCCATACCTGCCCGGGAACGTTTCTTGCTCCCGGCGAAGACCATATCTTCGCCGCTGTGCCCGCGCAGCGCGCGCATGCGCTGCTCACCCAAGACCCAGCGGATGGCATCGGCAATATTGCTCTTGCCGCTCCCGTTTGGTCCAACAATCGCGGTGATCCCGGTGGGGTAAATCAGGGTGATGGGGTCGGCAAACGACTTGAACCCCTGGATGGTCAGTTCCTTGAGTCTCGGCATCTTTCGTGGATCAGCGCTCCTTACCTGGTAGTCTCACGATTGTATCACACTGCAGGAAGAGAGGCAAGTTGTTGACCTTGCTGAGACTTACATTATACTTTAGGTACCCATCCCTTATTCTAACCAAAGAAGCGATGTAGGACGGAAGCGATTGAAGGAGTCGGCATTCATGGAATTACGGGAGCTTCATTGCAAACATTGCGGGGCCTCTCTTCAGCAGGAGGACATCGTCTGGGATCGAAAACTGGCCCGCTGCTCGTACTGTGGAACGGTCTTCAGCCTGTTGGATGTGCCCTCCGACAGGAGCACGCCGCCGGCAGCAGCTCCCGAGCGCCAGGACCGCGCGCCGGTGGCCATGCCGAAAAATATGACGATGCTCGACATGGGGGACATCCTGCAGATCTCTTATAAATGGTTCGGCCCCAAGTTTATCTTTATGATCGTCTTTTGCGCTTTCTGGGATGGCTTCATGATCTTCTGGCACGGGATAGCATTGACTTCCGGTGCCTGGGTTATGTCGCTGTTTGGCCTGCTGCATACGCTTGTGGGGGTGGGGCTTACCTATTACACCCTGGCCGGCGTGTTCAACACCACGACCTTGCAAGTAGGACAGGGCGTCATCGGCATCTGGCATCATCCTCTCCCCTGGTGGGGAAACAAGCAGGTGCTGGCCCACGATATCACGCAGCTTTACACGACGGAGAAGATTCACCGCTCTAAGAATGGAACCAGCTACAGCTATGAACTCAACGCGCTGCTCGGCAGCGGCGCGAAGGAGACGCTGCTCCAGGGGATGAATGAGGCCGAACAGGCGCTGTATATCGAGCAGGAGCTGGAACGTTACCTGGGCATCACGGATCGTCCGGTGCGGGGAGAATTCCCCCGCTCCTGATATCAGACTTCAGAATAGAGAGGCAAGGTATGGAGAAGACAGCCGGAATCGACGTATCGCGTTGGCAGGGTGAGATCGATTGGACGAAGGTGGCCGCGGCGGGCTATCGCTTTGCCGTGATCCGTGCGACGGTGGGCGATCAGTATACCGACCCGCGGTTCTACGTGAACTGGGGGCGGGCGAAGGATGCCGGGCTGCTGCTGTCGGCTTATCACGTCTTGAAGCCGGGCACGACGCCGGAATCGCAGCTCGCGTACTTCATGGGGGTCGTGGGCGAGCGCAAGGCTGACTTTCCCCTGGTGCTGGACATCGAGGTGGCGGATGGCCTCTCTTCGCAGAAGGTCACGGACTCGGTGCGGACCTCCCTGCAGCGGCTCACCGAACTGGAGGGGCGCAAGCCGATCGTCTACTCCGCACGCTGGTTCTGGAGCGCGAATGTCCGGCCTTCGGCGGAATGGGCTGCGTATGATCTGTGGGTGGCAAACTACGGCGTCTCCGAACCCACGCTCTTCGATAGCTGGAAGACGTGGCGTTTCTGGCAGTATTCGGAAAAGGGCAAGGTCCCTGGTGTGCAAAGCACCTCCACCGATCTCAACTGGTTTGCCGGGAGTTATGATGACCTGCTGGCATACAGCGGGCAGGCTCTCCAGCCAGAACCTGAGCCTCAGCCCCAGCCGCAGGTCGGCCTGCGCGCTAAGGTGACGATCTCCAAGCTCAATGTGCGCAGCGGCCCGGGGATGAACTACCCCGACATTGGAGATCTGCACGCAGGGGACGTCGTCACGGTCCTCTCCCTGGGCGGCAAGGACGTGTGGGTGGAATTCGAGCCGGGGAAGTGGGCGGCGCTGTGCTATCAGGGCGAGCGCTACATGAAAATCGAATAGCCTGGGATAGAATAGCCTGGGAGGCGGGCATCTTGCCCGCCTCCCAGGCTGCGGGGATTTCACCCGCTTTCGCTCACGCTCTCAGCAGGACGGCGGCAAGAGAGACGGCGCTGCCCAGCGCCGTCCCGGCGATGGTCTGCGCGGCGGTGTGATGCTGCAGCTTCACCCGCGACCAGGCGACCAGCGGGATCGTGATGACGAGCGGCGCGGCAGCAAGTCCCATGATGCTCAGGATCGTGATGGTCATCCCGGCGGCGGTGGTGGTGTGAACGCTGATCTTCCAACGCAGGGTGATCATGCCGAGGAACAGGGTCTGCACGAAGGAGATGCCTGCCAGGAGCTGGAGATAGTCCGGAGCGCGGCCCAGATAGAGCACCAGCCACCCCACCGCCAGTCCGATCAGCGTGGCAATCATGGGGGCGCGGCGCTGCTCTCGCAGATGGACGTCCAGATCGGTCACTTTACCCCGACGGAACAGCCATACCAGGCAGCTCAGGGGAATGCCTAAAGCCAGCGCTACGTAGACCGCTACCCAGATCCAGGCACCGGGCAGGGCTAACGTCGTGGAGGTGAGGATCAGCGCGGCCAGCACCATCACGGGCGGGCTCCCGATCTGCGAGATCCAATAGGCGATGTGCTCACCCCGGGTCTCCGGATGCAGCACGGTGGTATCCTCTCGCTGTATGGCGGATGGGTACGCCTTTCCTTCAGCGATTGAAAGGGTTCTGATATCCTTTTTTACTTTCATTTTATTCCCTCAGAGATCCATTATATACCAACTTCCCCACGCGTCACCTTGAAGTGGATGCGTTTTGACCTTCTTTCAAAAGGCCATTATACTGGGGGTGTTGCGAACGGTTGAAAGCGAGAGGAGAGGACCATGGGCAAGCAGAATCAGAATAAATTGCGCCGGCGGGGCTGGTGGACGCTGCGCCGCTGGACGGGACTGGTGTTATTCGGTGCTGGCGTGGGGTGGGTGCTGTGGCAGCGTTATTTTGGGAAGAAGACTCAGCCAGTGCCTGCTGAGAAGGCGGAACCGCAGGAGTTGGAGATCCCCGTCGTGCCCGGGCCTTTCGTGCCGGAGCCGCCGCGTGGATCCGATGCACTTTCTTTCAGCGCGCCGGCGGCAGCCGATGACCTCACGCGTATCGAGGGGATCGGTCCCAAGGTGGCGGGGATCCTGAACACGGCGGGAGTGTCTACCTACGCGCAGCTTGCGGAAACGGACGTGGCACAGCTTGCCGCGTGGCTGCAGGCGGCCGGGCTGAGGTTCATGGACCCGGCGACCTGGCCCCAACAGGCTGCATTTGCTGCTGCCGGAGACCGGGAGGGCTTGAAGGCTTTCCGGGACAGCCTCAAGGGAGGCCGCCGTGCCTGAGATTTTGTGCCACCGAGCCTGTTAAAGATCGCGGGGTTTCCGCGGCTCTTTCTGCCCGCTTGGCGGTGAAAAGTTTGATTCCGGGACGTTATAAAACTTAGATAACTTCGCATGGAGGATGGGGTGACACAGTTTCGACATTACGACCCAGAGCAGGATAAGGAAGCTGCTCATCGTATCTGGCACGAGGTGGGGTGGCTGGAAAAGGATAAAGACAAAGAGGCCGCGATGGATACCTTCGTGGCCTGCGGGCGGGCACTGGTGGCCGAGGTCGCCGGCGAGGCCGAGTGTCTGGTGCTCTCCGTGCCCGCCACGCTGCGGTACCTGGAGGATGACCTGCCGTTCCTGGCGGTGACCGGCGTGACGGTCAGCCGGGTGGCGCGTAAGCAGGGCTTGGGCGGCCACCTGACCGCGCAGTTGATTGCCGAGGGCGTGGCCGACGGCGCAATGGCCGCGGGGCTCAGCATGTTCGAGCAGGGGTTTTACGACCAGTTGGGGCTGGGCACCGGTGGCTATGAACATTGGGTCTCTTTCGACCCGGCGCAGTTGCAGCTTTCGTACCGCCATCGTGTCCCCCGCCGGATCACGTTAGCCGATGCGGAGAAGGTGCACGCCTCGCGCCTGGCCCGTCTGCGCCGCCATGGCGCGGCGAATTTGCTCCCTCCTGCAGTGACACAGGCCGATATGACCTGGACCAAGGGGGGCTTCGGCCTGGGGTACTTCGATGGCCCCGACGGCGAGCTGACCCATCATGTCTGGGTCAACGACAATGAGGAAGAGCAGGGCCCCTATGACATCGTTTGGATGGCCTACCAGACGCCGGAGCAGTTTCTGGAGCTGTTGGCCCTCATCAAGAGCCTGGGGGATCAGGTGCGGCTGGTCTGGATGCGGGAGCCGGCGGGGATTCAGTTGCAGGACTTTCTGATTCAGCCTTTCCGCTACCGCACGCTGACCGATAAATCGAAGTACGAAAATCGCATCAAGGCCAATGCTTACTGGCAGCTCCGCATCTGTGACCTGCCGGGCTGTCTGGCTAAAACGCACCTCTGCGCGGAGGACCTCCGCTTCAACCTGGAGCTGACAGACCCCATCGAGCGTTTCCTGGAGGCATCTATGCCGTGGCGGGGGATCGGTGGCACCTATGTGGTGACGTTGGGGGCGGCCTCTTGCGCGGAGCAGGGGCACGATCCTGCGCTGCCCACGCTGCATGCCTCTGTCAACGCCTTCAGCCGGCTGTGGTTCGGTGTCCGTCCGGCAACCGGACTGGCCATTACGGATCAATTGAGCGGCCCAGCGGAGCTGCTGCACGCGTTGGATCGGGTGCTGCGTTTGCCCGATCCCAAGTACGATTGGGACTTTTAGGAATTTAATGGGGAGGGAATGGATGGACTTCGAGAAATTAGGTGCCTTTTACCTGGGTAAGACGTACGACTTGAAATCTCAGAAGTTGGGGGATGAGCTGGTGATGTACGACGCGCGTGATCTGACCACGCACGCGGTTTGTGTGGGCATGACCGGCAGCGGCAAAACGGGACTCTGCCTCGACCTTCTGGAGGAGGCGGCCATCGACCGTGTGCCCGCGATTATTGTTGACCCCAAGGGCGACATCACCAACCTGCTGCTCACCTTCCCGGAACTGCGTCCGGAGGATTTTCGCCCCTGGATCAACGTCGACGACGCCCGCCGCAAGGGGCTGAGCGAGGACGAGTTTGCCGCGAAGCAGGCTGACCTCTGGCGCAGCGGCCTGGCGGAGTGGGGGCAGGATGGCGAGCGCATCCGGCGGCTGCGCGAGACGGCAGATTTCGTGATCTACACCCCCGGCAGCGATGCCGGCGTGCCGGTCTCGATCCTGCAATCCTTTGCTGCTCCCCCGCTGAGTTGGGACGATGACGCGGAGCTGCTCCGTGAGCGCGTGCAGGGAACCGTCAGCGCGCTGCTGGGGCTGGTCGGCATCGAGGCGGACCCCGTGCGCTCCCGCGAGCACATCCTGCTTTCCACCCTCTTCGAGCACTTCTGGCGGCAGGGAGAAGACCTGGATCTTGCCAAGCTGATTCTGGCGATCCAGACGCCGCCCATCCGCCAGTTGGGTGTCTTCGACGTCGATACCTTCTTCCCGCAGAAGGACCGCTTCGAGCTGGCGATGGGATTGAACAACATCATCGCGGCCCCGTCGTTCCAGAGCTGGCTGCAGGGACAGCCGCTGGACATCGCGGGCTTTCTGGGTACCGCCGAGGGCAAGCCGCGCCACGCGATCTTCTACATCGCGCACCTGAGCGACGCCGAGCGGATGTTCTTCGTCACCATGCTGCTCAACCAGTTGGTGACCTGGATGCGCACGCAGCCGGGTACGACCAGCCTGCGCGCGCTCTTCTACATGGATGAGATCTTCGGCTTCTTCCCGCCCATTTCCAACCCACCGAGCAAACTGCCGCTGCTGACGCTGTTGAAGCAGGCGCGCGCGTTCGGGTTGGGCTGTGTGCTCACGACGCAGAACCCTGCCGATCTGGATTACAAGGGGTTGACCAACGCCGGCACCTGGTTCATCGGGCGCTTGCAGGCCGAGCGCGACAAGGAGCGGCTGTTGGATGGGCTGGAGAGCGCCTCGGCGCAGGCGGGTGAGGCGTTGGACCGTGCTGCGCTGAGTAAGATCGTGAGCGGCCTGGGAAGCCGCGTTTTCCTGCTGCATAACGTCCACGAAGAGGCACCGGTCATTTTCCAGACGCGTTGGGCGATGAGCTACCTGCGCGGCCCCCTGACCCGCACGCAGGTGCGCGAGTTGATGGGCAAAGCGAAGCCGGACCAGACTGCGGCGGCGGCACCCGCTGCTGCGACGACGGCTCAAGCCGCTTCACCCGTGGCGGCGGTGAGCACTGCCGCGTCCGCGACCGTTGCGACTGTGCCCCCGGCGCTGCCTGCCGGCATCCAGCAGGTCTACCTGCCGCTGAAGGTGGGGGCTGCATCTGCGGATCTCGAAGTGGAGAAGCGCGCGGGCGGTCAGGTCGCGGTGCAAAGCCGCAAGGTCTTCTACGCCCCGGCGTTATTGGGGATGGGCCAGGTGCATTTTACGAAGCAGACGAAAGGGTTGAGTGTGGACGAGTCCACGCCGTTTGCGCTGCTGGCACAGCCGCCTTCCGGGGTAGGGGGCGTGCGCTGGGATGAAGCGCAGTCCTTGAAGCTCACGCCGCGCGATCTGATCGATCGCCCGGAGCCGGAGGCCTGTTTCGACGTGCTCCCCGAGCGCATGAACGAGGTACGTGAGTTCACCGCATTGCAGAAGGATCTGGAGGATCACCTCTACCGCACCAGCAGCCTTACGCTTTTCTACAGCCCCGCGGCGAAGGTCTATTCCGAGCCCGGCGAGGATATCCGCGCCTTCAAGATGCGGCTGACGCAGGAGGCCCGCGAGCTGCGGGATGCGGAGGTGGATAAGCTGGAGGATCGCTACAGCGCCAAGCTGAAGACGCTGGAAGAGCGGCTGCGGAAGGCCAAGGCGACGCTGGCCAAGAAGGAGGCCGACGCCCGCACGCGCAAGCAGGACGCGCTGCTCTCCGCCGGAGAGACGATCATCAGCCTCTTTGCGGGGCGCCGGCGCTCGATCTCCTCCGCCGCGACGAAGGTGAGCCGTGCTTCTACCGCCAACATCGACGTGGAGGCCGCCGAGGAGCAAATTGAGGCGGTGCAGCAGGAGATGCAGACGCTGCAAGAGACGCTCAAGCAGGAGACGGACGCCATCGTGGCCCAGTGGGATGCCGCGCTGGAGAAGATCGAAGAGGTGGCCATCACTCCCAAGCGCACGGATGTCGAACTGGCGCTCTTCGTGCTGGCCTGGATGCCGCACTGGCAAATCGCCTACCAGAGCGGCAGCGTCACCCAGGCGGCAACGCTCGCTGCGTACTGAGTTTTTGACGCAGAGGCGCGGAGAAAAGCAAAAAATATCTGCAACTTAGCACTAAAGAAGCTCAACGGCCCCGTCTCGGGGCCGTTTCTCTTGTGGATTTTTCGCGCAGGGACGCAGAGAAAGAATTGAAAAAATCTCTGCGTCCCTGCCTCTCCGCGCCCCTGCGTTAAGTTCCTCTTACCTCTCCAACCCGTACCCCCGGCACGTGGCTGGCGACGACCACCGCGCCGCCGATCTGCGGTTGGAGCACCGCCAGCCACGGCGCTCGCGCGTCGTAGCTCCGCGCGAGCGCCGTCCACAGCCACAGCGGCAGCTTCCCGTCCAGGATCAGCCCACCTTCTGTGCCCTGCGGCTGCGGAAAGATCACGTCGGTCAGTTCTTCGTAATCGAGGTACCTGTTCGGCAGTTCGATCATCAATACCGTGGCGTTCTGGGTGCTTTCTTGTCGGAAGGTCAGCGACCCGCCCGGCTGCGATGCCTCGATCTTCAACTTTGGGATTTCCACCCAACCGCAGCGCGGATCGAAGGAGTAGAAGGCTTGCGGCAGCGCCTGGAGCGCGACCGCGGCGTACAGCCAGTTGGGCCCCGCGCCGTAGAGCGCCAGCGGACAGCCCGGCGGGAGATAATCCAGGATCGCGGGGAGATCCTGCGGCTTCCAGGATCGGGGATTCATCCCCAAGTGGGCCGCCAGCCGTTGCAGATCGACGGCTAACTCGACCGGCGCGCTGTTCAGGTGACGGCGCCGGAGATCCACCGAGGCGCTGCTGAATAGGTCGGTCAGCCGTTCGGTCAGCGCTTCGAAGGCCGGCCCGCCGACCTCTCCCCAGCGCTCCAACCCCGTCAGCGTCCCTTGCAGGACGGGCTCCCTGGTTGTCAGCACGCCTTCTCCCTCTTGGGCGGAATGCAGGTCGGCCAGAATGATCAGCCCGTGCTCCTCCATACGCCGGGTCCACACCCGGCGCGCCTCCTCATCCGGTGTGAGCAGGATCGCGTGGGTGCAGCCGTCCAGTAAGGTTTCCTGTTCCGGGGTGGGGTTGCCTCCCAGATCCACCAATAATGGGACCTGCCGCCGGTCGATGTCGCGTTTGAGCAGCGGCAGCCAGCCCTCGCTGGTGGCCCCCTTGATGCGAAAGTCGCACATGGCTTCCTGATCCCCTTCCAGGAACCAGTTGCCCTCGCCGTCGGGGGGATAGGCGCGCAGGAGGTAGTGCATCCCTTCGTGCTGCTTGAGCGCCGTGTCCAGGCTGTGTGCCAGCACCGATTTGCCGCTGTGTGGCGGGCCGCCGATGGCCACGGCGGGAAGAAGGTTAAAAGCCGGTTGACTTTCTTCTAAAAAGTTTGTATACTCTAATTGTGATTCAGACACATCTTACCTCCATTGTTGAGTGCCCGACCGTGCTCATCACGATGGGCGGACAGGCTCAGGTCGTTACCTTTGTTTTGGATGCCCTCCTGGCACTGGGTGAAGTCCCGACCTCGGTGCTGGTCCTGCACCTCTCGCCTGAGGACCCGCGAGTCCGCCGGGCGTTGATGCAGTTGAGCACCGAATTTGCCGGGGAGCGCTACCGTGGGCAGCCCCTTGAATTTCGCCATCTCGAGCTCCGGGCGCAGGGTGCTCCGCTGACTGCCATTCAGGACGCCGACGCAGCCGCGGCTGTCTGGGAGATGGGCCGCGACCTGATCGCCCGCTTGAAGCAGGAGGGACACGCGCTGCACCTCTGTATCGTCGGCGGACCGCGCATCCTGGCGCTCACGCTGACCAGCGCGGCGATGCTCTACTGCGACCACCGCGACCGGCTCTGGCACCTCTACACCCCGCGCGACTTCCTCGAACAGGCGCGCGAGGGCGCGATCCTGCATGCCCCGCCGGAGGTGGGGATCGAACTGCTGCCCGTTCCGCTCATGCCGTGGGGCTCCTACTTCCCCGCGCTGCGGCAGCTCTCCCAGCCGGCCACCACGCCCGCCCTCGATCTGTTCGATCAGACGTGCTGTGATGCGGTCTGGCAGCACCTGACGGCCAAAGAGCAGGAGGTCGCGGAAGCTTTGGCCGGAGGACTCTCGCTGCAGGAGGCTGCGGAGCGGCTGTCCATCACGCTCAAAACGCTGGACACGCACAAGACCCGGATCCTTGCGGAATGCCGGATCGCCTGGGCACTGCCGGAGGATGCGCATCTCACCTATCACTTTTTAAGAGAAAAATTCGGGCCCTACTTCAAGACCCATCGTCCGTTTTAAGAACCTGAGCAGCGGCGGTGAACTTCAGCGTCACCCACGCAGATCCATTATAGTGAGTATACGCGCATTGTGGGGAAGATACATCAGAGAAACCTCTGAGAAAGATCAGGGTTCTCTCTGATGTAAAGCGAGGGAAAATTTCGTATACTGAGACTGCTTCTTTCCTTGGGGAAGGGAATGGCTGCGGCTCTATCCCCGCAAGCGTTCCCTTCCCCCTACTTGGATGAAGGCTGGCATCAGGACTCAACAGGAGGTGTA
>JAVEWB010000036.1:0-12057 GCA_034004765.1 Anaerolineae bacterium | reverse complement strand
GCATCGTCTTCCCCGACATGAAGCAGCGCCCCTCCCGGTACTCCGGACGCGGCGGCGTGGGTGCCGTCATGGGCAGCAAGGGCCTCAAGTTCATCGTCCTCGATTCCACCGATGCCCCCGGCGTCGCGTATGCGGACAAGGAGCTCTTCAAGGAAGGTGCGAAGAAGATGCGCGATGCTCTGGGCGAGCACGCCGTCACCAAACCTCAGGGCGGCCTCAACAGCTATGGTACTGCCATCCTGGTCAACATCCTGAACGAGGCCGGTGGCCTGCCCACCCGCAACTTCCGCACCGGCCATTTCGACGGCGCCGCCAAGATCGCCGGCGAGGCCATTTTCGAGCACAACAAGAAGGTCATGGGGAAGGAAGTCTACAACCACGCCTGCAGCCCCGGCTGCGTGATTCAGTGCTCCAACACGCTCTACGATGAGCAGGGCAATGAGCTCGTCTCCTGCATCGAGTATGAATCTGACTGGTCCTTCGGTGCAGACTGCGGTATCGATGATCTCAAAGCCATCGCCGAGATGGTGCGGCTGTGCAACGCTTATGGCCTGGATACCATCGAAGCCGGTGTGACGATGGGTGTCGCCATGGATTCCGGCCTGCTCCCCTTCGGCGATGCCGAAGGCGTGATCAAGCTGCTGCATGAGATGGGCAAGGGAACGCCTACCGGACGTCTTCTGGGCAGTGGTGCTGCCGCAGTCGCCAAGGTCTTCGGCAACCCCCGCAGCCCCACGGTCAAGGGACAGGCCATGCCCGCCTACGAGCCGCGCGCCGTCAAGGGTATCGGCGTCACCTATGCAACCACGCCAATGGGTGCCGACCACACCTCCGGCTACACCATCGCCACCGAGATCCTGAGCGTCGGCGGGAAGTCCGATCCGTTGGCCTCGGAAGCCGCCAAGGCCGACCTGAGCCGGGCTTTCCAGCAGACCACCGCGCTCATCGACGCCGTTGGTCACTGCATCTTCATCGCCTTCGCCATCCTGGACATCCCCAGCGGCTTCGAAGGCATGGTCGATGAGCTCAACGGCTTCCTCGGCACCAAGATGACGGCAGATGAAGCCGTCGCGCTGGGTGGCGAGATCCTCAAGAAAGAGGTTGCCTTCAACCGGGCCGCGGGCTTCACCAAGATGGACGACCGGCTGCCGGAGTTCATGAAATACGAGAAGCTGCCGCCGCACAACGTGGTCAGCGATCTGCCCGACGAGGTCTTCGACAACGTCCACAATATGTAATTCGAGTAACAGCAGCGCCGAGCGCCGGGGGAACCTCCGGCGCTCTTTTTTAAATGGAGGGGGTTTTACAGCACTGCGTGCCGCAGACCCCCTTCATTAAGCACGCCGACTCCAGACCATTAGGGGATTTCCCCTAGCCCATTCAGGGGTAAATCCCATCTCGAAAAGGGGGAAAAAGATTGCATCCCCCTCAATTTTATGGTTTTATAGTATGGAAAGGCGTGCGCATCGTGACAGATAAAATACGGCGGTCCATGTTCTATCGCAATCATCTCGTTCTTATTTATGGTCATCAAAGAGATTTCTAAAAAGGAGGTGCATTGCAAAGAGATATAGACAGAAGAGTCCAATGATCTATACCCAAGAGTTTCTATCAGTTTTGCCCCAAACCCATTAAGGAGGAGTATTATGTTTAAGAAGAATTTGCCGTTGGCCTTGATGGCCATTTTGATCGTGGCGTCCATGCTGCTGTCCGCTTGTGGCGGCGCCGCGACCCCTGAAGCTACCGCCGAACCAGAGACCAAACTGGCCGTGGGCATCGTACTGCCGACGAAGGACGAGCCGCGCTGGATCCAGGACGAAACCCGCTTCCGCGACGCGCTTGAAGCCGCCGGATACGACGTCGAGATCCTCTTCAGCCAGGGCTCTTCCGCCAAGGAAAAAGAGAATGTCGAAGCTTTGATCACCAAGGGTGTCAAAGTCATCATCATCTGCCCGCAGGACGGCACTGCAGCCGCCGCGGCGGCCGATGCCGCTCGCGCTGCCGGCGTCAAGGTCATCTCCTATGACCGCCTGATCCGCGACACCGAGGCCGTTGACTACTACGTCACCTTCGACAGCATCGCCGTGGGCGCGCAGCAGGCCCAGTACCTGGTCGACAAAGCCACCGGCACCGGCAACCCGCTCTACCTGTACGCCGGCGCGGCCTCCGACAACAACGCCTTCATCTTCTTCGAAGGCGCGTGGGGTGTTCTGCAGCCCAAGATCGCCGATGGCACCTTCGTCGTCAAGAACTCCGACCAGGCCATTGCCCTCATGGACAAGGCCGAACTGACCCGCGATGAGCAGTCCAGCATCATCGGCCAGATCACGACCAACTGGGACTTCAACACCGCCAAGGGTCTGGCTGAAGCCAACCTGACCGTTGCGACCGCCGCCGATAAGGGCGACGTCTTCATCCTCGCCCCGAACGACGGGACCGCCCGCGCTATTGCCGACGCTTTCGCCGCAGACACCGACGTCACGAGCTTCGTCGTCAGTGGCCAGGATGCCGAGAAGGCTTCTGTCCAGTACATCATCGACGGCAAGCAGTCCATGACCGTCTTCAAGGATGTCCGCACCCTGGTTCAGGACGCCATCACGGCAGCCATTGCGCTGCTCGAGGGCAAAGAGCCTGCGGCTAAGGGCGCTTACAACAACGGCAAGATCGATGTTCCGGCGATTCAGTCCGCAGTCGTTTCCGTTGACAGTGCAAACGTTCAGTCCGCCCTGATCGACTCCGGGTACTACACCGCCGCGGATTTCGTCATCCCCGAGCCCCTGGAACTGGCCGTGGGCATCGTGCTGCCGACGAAGGACGAGCCGCGCTGGATTCAGGACGAGACCCGCTTCCGCGACGCGCTTGAAGCCGCCGGATACGATGTCGAGATCCTCTTCAGCCAGGGCTCTTCCGCCAAGGAAAAAGAGAATGTCGAAGCTTTGATCACCAAGGGTGTCAAAGTCATCATCATCTGCCCGCAGGACGGCACCGCCGCCGCTGCCGCCGCTCAGGCTGCTCGGGACGCCGGCATCAAGGTCATCTCCTACGACCGCCTGATCCGCGACACCGAAGCCGTTGACTACTACGTCACCTTCGACAGCATCGCCGTGGGCGCGCAGCAGGCCCAGTACCTGGTCGACAAAGCCACCGGCACCGGCAACCCGCTCTACCTGTACGCCGGCGCGGCCTCCGACAACAATGCCTTCATCTTCTTCGAAGGCGCGTGGGGTGTTCTGCAGCCCAAGATCGCCGATGGCACCTTCGTCGTCAAGAACTCCGACCAGGCCATTGCCCTCATGGACAAGGCCACCCTGACCCGCGACGAGCAGGCCGACATCATCGGCCAGATCACGACCAACTGGGACTTCAACACGGCCAAGAACCTGGCTGAAGCCAACCTGACCGTTGCGACCGCCGCCGATAAGGGCGATGTCTTCATTCTCGCCCCGAACGACGGGACCGCCCGCGCTATTGCCGACGCTTTCGCCGCCGACACCGATGTCACGAGCTTCGTCGTCAGTGGACAGGATGCCGAGAAGGCTTCTGTCCAGTACATCATCGACGGCAAGCAGTCCATGACCGTCTTCAAGGATGTCCGCACCCTGGTCAAGGACGCCATCGCTGCAGCGGTTGCTCTGGTCGAGGGCAAAGAGCCTGCGGCTAAGGGCTCTTACAACAACGGCGTGATCGATGTTCCGGCGATTCAGTCCGCAGTCGTTTCCGTTGATAAGGACAACGTCAAGGCTGAGTTGATCGACTCCGGGTACTACTCCGCCGACGAATTCACGAACCTGCCGTAAGGTAGGTAACAGCAGTACATCAATGCAGGAATAGTGGTGGAGTCAAATCCATCACTATTCCTGCAAGCCTTATCGGAGGCGCTATGGATACTCCCATATTAGAGATGAAAAACATTACTAAAGAGTTCCCCGGCGTAAGGGCATTGGACAACGTAAGCTTTAGCGTCAGACAGGGCGAAATCCACTGCCTGGTTGGGGAAAACGGCGCGGGCAAGTCCACCCTGATGAAAGTGCTGAGCGGGGTCTACCCACACGGGAGCTACACGGGCGAGATTCTGTTAAACGGCGAATTACAAGAATTCAAGAGGATCCATGATGCTACAGAAGCCGGCATCGCCATTATCTACCAGGAATTAGCACTTGTCCCCGAAATGACGGTCTACGAGAATCTCTTCCTTGGCCACGAGATCAAAAATGGCCTGGTAGTGGATTGGAATGAAACGATCAAAGAGACCACAGAAGCACTCAAAAGGGTAAAACTCTCCGTCAACCCGGCCACGAAAGTCAAGGATTTGGGTGTAGGGAAGCAGCAGTTGATCGAGATCGCCAAAGCATTGAGCCGCAATATCAAATTATTGATCCTGGACGAGCCTACGGCGGCCTTGAACGAGGATGACAGCAAAAACCTGTTGGAGCTGCTGCGTGAGCAGAAAGCCCAGGGCGTAACCTGCATCCTGATCTCCCACAAGCTGAAAGAGGTCATCGAGATCGCCGACACGGTCACCGTTTTGCGCGACGGCCAGACCATTTGTACCTTAGATGCCCACAAAGGCGAGGTCTCCGAACCCATCCTGATCAAACACATGGTCGGACGAACGATCGATAACGTCTATCCCCCTCGAGAGCACATCCCATCCGAAGAAATTACCTTCGAGATCAGGGATTGGACCGCCCACGACCCCAGGCTCGACAGAACCATCCTCAAGGGCATCAATCTCCAGGTCAGGAAAGGCGAAATTGTGGGCCTTGCCGGGCTGATGGGGTCAGGACGCACAGAGCTTGCCTTGAGTGTATTCGGGAACACATTAGGCTATCAAGTCTCAGGTGACGTCGTCGTGAAAGGCAAAACGCACCACTTCAAGCATCCTGGAGACGCCATCAAAGCAGGTGTCGCTTACCTGACCGAAGACAGAAAAGGCGTGGGGCTGATCTTGATCCAGGATGTCAAACAGAACATCACCCTGGCCAATCTGCGGGAAATAGCTCAGCAGGGTGTGGTCGACAACAACGCCGAGATCAAAGTTGCCAATGAGTACAAGACTTCGCTCAATATAAAAACACCCACCATTGAGCAGAAAGTCATGAACTTGAGCGGCGGCAATCAGCAGAAGGTGTGCGTGGGAAAATGGCTGTTCGTCAGACCCGACGTGTTGATTCTGGATGAGCCGACGCGCGGCATCGACGTTGGAGCAAAGTACGAGATCTACACGATCATGAACCGGCTGGTTCAACAGGGCATGAGCATCATTATGATCTCTTCCGAACTGCCTGAAATCCTGGGCATGAGCGACCGCATCTACGTTGTTTCTGCAGGCAAGATTGCCGGTGAGATGCCTGTGGGAGAAGCCACTCAGGAAAATATCATGCAACTGGCAACGAACTATTAAGGGGGCTCAAAATGTTCTTCCAGAACTTGCAAAAAGTCTTGAAACAGAATATCCGTGAATACGGGATGTATATTGCTCTGTTTGTCATTATGGCGATCTTCACCGTCACGACGGATGGCATCTTCATTTCGTCGCGAAACATCAGCAACCTGATGAACCAGGTGGGGTACATCGCCGTCCTGGCCGTCGGCATGACGCTGGTTCTTGTCATTCGGCATATCGACCTGTCGGTCGGTTTCCTGGCGGGCTTCCTGGGCGCTGTAGCGGCCATCGCGCTGGTCTTCTGGAAACTGCCGGTGTACGTCGTCATTCCGCTGGTTCTCTGCCTCGGCATCGTAGCCGGACTGATCAATGCCTTCCAGATCGCCCAGTTGAAGATCCCCTCCTTCGTGGCTTCACTGGCCGGATGGTTGATCTACCGAGGGGCACTGCTCATGGCGACGGCCGGCACCGGCACCATCATCATCCCGGATGCCACATTCAACGCCATTGGCAACGGCTACATCCCCGACATCCCTGGCATCACGATTTTACCGGGCGTGCATAAAGTCACCCTGCTCCTCGGATTGGCCGCTATTATTTTGTTCGTCGTAAGCGAGCTCAACGGGCGCAAGAAAAAGCAAGCCTACGAGTTCGAAGTGCTCCCCATGGACATCTTCATCCTCAAATTGGTCTTTGTGTCGATTGTGGTCGGCCTCATCACCTGGGTGCTGTCAGGATATAACGGTCTTTCCTGGACGCTCGTCATCGTATTGATCGTCGTGGCAGTCTACCATTTCGTGACCACGCAAACCGTGCTTGGCCGGCATATCTACGCCATCGGCGGCAACCCGGATGCAGCGGAGTTGAGCGGCATCAGTGTCAAAAAACTGATCTATGTGGTGTATGGCTCGATGGGCATGCTCGCCGCGTTATCGGGCATCCTCTTCGCCTCCCGCTTGCAATCCGCCACCACCACAGCCGGGACACTGTTCGAAATGGATGCCATTGCCTCGGCATACATCGGCGGCGTGTCGGCGGCCGGCGGCGTCGGCAAGGTGACCGGGTCCCTCATCGGCGCGCTGGTGTACATGTCCCTGACCAGCGGCATGAACCTGATGAATATCGACATTGCTTACCAGTACATCGTCAGAGGCGCCGTGCTGGTGTTAGCCGTCGTCTTCGACGTTGCTACCCGCAGCAGGGGGAAGTAGACAGCACAATCGGTCGTTCGAGTCCTTTAATGCAGATCCCCCTTCCCTCGCCCAAAACGTGAGGGAGGGGGGAAAAATTCTCTAGGCAGGAACTTCAGCCTTGATCCAGTAAAAGGCTGAGCAAACTCTCTCTTCCCTGGTAAAATAGGCCCCATCGAGGGCTCATAAAATGGAACTTCTAAACGTCAGCAACCTGTCCCAATCCTTCGGCGCCGTGCCAGCCCTGACGGACGTCTCTTTCGCCATCGATCCGGGCGAAGTGTTGGGAGTTGTTGGCCAGCATGGCGCGGGAAAATCCACGCTGTTTCAACTTCTCAGCGGCGTCAGCCTCCCTTCAAGCGGTGAAATCAGTTTCGCCGGCAGTCCTGTTACATTCAAAAGCGCCTCACAGGCGCAGCAGTTGGGTATCGTCACGGTCCATCAACCGCTGCAACTGGTCGATACGATGGACGTGCTGCACAACGTCTTTCTCGGGCGAGAGCTGTGCGGCCCCAGTTGGCTCAAGGTCTTCCCCAAAGAGAAAGAGATGCTGCGGATAACGCGGGAGCTCTTGGCTGCCTTCGATATGCCCCCTGACCTGGTCGAAGTTCCCGCCGCCGATCTTTCCGGTGAACAGAGGCAAATCGTCGCCTTAGCATGGGCTTTGTGTCGCCCCAGCCGCCTCTTGCTGTTCGACGATGTCCTGGCGGCACTGAGTTTTGCGCGCCAGCAGAAATTACTCAGCCGCATCAAAGAGCTTGCGGCACAAAACGTCGCCGTCATCATGAGCAGTGATGACTTGAAATGCATCTTTGCCGTCACCGATCGCATCCTGGTGCTCTATCAAGGCCACCAGGTAGCACTCCGACGCACTGCCGAATCGACTCCGCGAGAGATCGTCGAATTGATCGTCGGTTCCAACCGGCAAGACCGGGTTACCCCCATGATCTGGGCCTTCGAGAACTACCATACTGCGCAACAACAAGCCGAGGAACTGCGCCGCACTGATTTGGAACTGCGACAAAACCTGGCGGCACAGGGCTCGCTCAATCGCCAGTTGATCGAGCGGCTGCACAATCAGGTAGAGGCGCTCGACCGCCTGAACATGGCCCTGCAGGAAGCCAGCCGCCGGCTGATCACCGAACGCGAAGCCGAACGCAAAGCGTTGGCACGTGAGCTGCACGATCAGGTCATTCAGGATCTGCTGAGTTACACCTACCAACTGGAAGAGACAGAGAACGAAACCCCTGAGGAGTCCCAACGCCTGGAGCTGGCGCAAATCCGTAACGGCGTCCGGCAGGTGGTGGGCAGCCTGCGCCAGATGTGCAGCGACCTGCGGCCACCCACCATTGACAACCATGGCCTCTCAGCCGCCATCCGCTCTCTGACCAGTCAGTGGTCAGAACAGACCGGCATCCTGGTAGAACTGGAGATCGATCCGGGGCTAGGGCGACTTCCGGAACCCATTGAGCTTTCGGTTTTCCGCATTATCCAGGAGGGGTTGAGCAACGTCCGGAAACACGCCGAGGCCACACGCGTAAGCCTTGCCCTGGAGCGCACACCCACGGCCAGCCTGGTCGTGCGTATGGCGGACAACGGCCATGGGATGACTGCACCCATGGATCTGGCTACGCTGACAGAGCAAAAGCATTTCGGGTTGGTGGGCATCAGCGAGCGGGTGTCGCTGCTGGGGGGCACCTTACAGGTGACCACGCCACCCGAGGGCGGGCTGGAATTAGAAATCGAAATCCCCAGCCCCTACCCCTCGATCAGTCAATAACTAACCCCGCTATCCAGCATATCCTCTACGACCTGCCGGACTGTGGCCGCATCCAGGTCTTTCTTGTCCAAAAACGCCACCGCACCGGCAATCAAGCCCAGGCGGCGGAATTCACGATCAGGGTAAGCACTGATCAAAATGAGCCGGGTCGTAGGCGAGAGCGCCTTAATCCGCCGCGCGCACTGGATGCCATCCTCCTCCGGTAAAACCACATCGATGAAAGCTAACTGGGGAGACACCTGGCCCACCAGGCGCAGTGCTTCAGCGCAATCTTCTGCTTCGTACAACGAAGCGGTGGGGCAAACTTTGCCAATCAGCCGGCAAAGCTGCGCCCGGTAACGCGCGTTATCGTCGAGCAGCAGCACAGTCAGATGCGGCGCCGTCCATGTTTCGTCCTTCACCTGGACGACTTCACTTCCCTGCGTGGCAAGCGCTTCAGGGTGGCGTATGACATAGTTGTACGCCTCGAGGCGGCTCCCCACGTCGATGGTGCGATACAAGGCGGTAAGATGGTTTTCCACCGTCTTGACGCTGAGTTCCAGCTCTTGTGCTATTCTCCGGTTATCGTAGCCGAGCGTCAACAAGCGCAGCAACTCGCGCTGTCTTCGGGTAAGCAAAGTCGTTGGAGTGCTATTCGCAAACGAGGGCTGCGTGACCAGACGATTTACCAGCGGGCCGGAGATCCAGCGATCCCCGGCCAAAATCTTGCGTACCGCAAATTGCAGATCCGCAAGCGGTTGATCTTTGAGGTGATAGCCATCCACGCCAACCGAGAGCAGTCCCACCACGTAGGCCTGATCATCGTAAGCACTGACGGCCAGGATCTTCATCGCCGGGTGCTCAATGCGCGCCCGACGCATAGCCGCCACCGGGTCGAATTCCGGCATGTTGACATCCACCACCAGGAAATCCGGCTGGAGCGTCTCCAGCGCCTCCATCAGCTCGCGGCCATTGCCCGCCTCGCCCACAATTTCCAACTCGGGCAAACTGGCCAGAGCATTGCGCAACCCGGCCCGCACAATCGCGTGATCGTCGGCCAACAAGACTTTGATGGACTCCATGTTCCCGCAAGCACCCCCTGGGGAAAAAGTTCCCCCGCTCTGAGAAACAGATTGTACCGCAAAAACGCCCTCCTGTCGAATGACGTGAGGGTTGCGTGGCTGAACCGCGCTTTCAAACCTCAGAAATCTAGAGGATTGGGGTAAGGCATTGCACCTCAAAGGATTCATGCTATCATAAAACCTGAAACAGGAGGTACGAAGCGATGCTGGTCAAAGCGAAGCTATTTGCTACATTGCAGCGCTATGCACCCGAAGGGATCACGCTCGGGGCACCTTTCGAGGTCACGCTGCCCGAAGAGAGCACCATCAATGATCTAATCCTGCATCTGGGCATCAACCCCAACGAGGTGAAAGTTGCTTTCGTAGAGGGGCGCGCCCGGTCGGAAGTGTATGAGTTGAAACCGGGGGATGAAGTCGGTATCTTCCCACCTGTCGGAGGCGGTTAAATGAATACGATCCACACTGATATCTGGCTCTACGGCCCTCTGGCCCAGTACGGCGGCAGCGACGATAACGTTTTTGCCCATATCACGCCGGAATTCCCGGAGGGAACCACCGTGCGGGGGCTGCTGGCCAGTCTGAATCTCCCCACGGAACAGCGGGGGATCAGTTTCATCAACAACAGCCTGAGTGCCATGCCCGGCCTGCAGCCGGACCTGGATTATGTCCTGAAAGATGGAGACCGATTGGCCTTTTTCCATCTAAAAAGCATGTGGCCCTGCCAATACCGCAGCGGCGTGATGATGCTCCCCGAGCTGACAGATGCGATGTCCCAGCGTGAAGACAAGGGCCTGCAATCGGACTTCACGCACTCGAACGGTTAATCGAGTAGCAATTCCAGCAGAAACAGTTTCCGGAGGCTGGCGACCCAGCCTCCGGAAAGCTTGTGTTAGAGAATATCCTGCTCCGCCGTACCGGCGGCCATGCGTCCGATGTCCTCCAACGCCATGTAGCGGTGGAGCTTCCCATCCTCAATTGCCCAGAGTGCTGTGGCGAAATGACGGATGAAATAGCGGTCATGGACCACCGCCAGAACAGTTCCCCCAAACGCCGTCATGGCGTGCTCGAACTGCGTGCGGCTGGGAATGTCCAGGTGGTTGATCGGCTCATCCAATACCAGGAAGTTGCATCCCATCGCCACCAGGCGAGCCAGCGCCAGCCGCGCCCGTTCCCCGTAGCTCAAGGATCCGATCGGCACAAAGACCTCGTCACCGGTGAAGAGGAAGTAATGCAGGAACGAGCGGATCTCCGTATCCGATATAGCCGCCACCTCGCGTAGAGTGTCGAAGGGCGTGCTCTCGAAGTCCAGCACCTGCTGATCCTGCGCATAGTACCCCACCTGCACCGAGGCCCCCAACCGCACCTGTCCCGCCAACAGGGGCAGGTGTCCCAGAATGGCGTGCAAGAGTGTAGTTTTTCCGCATCCATTAGGGCCGACCAGCGCGACGCGCTCCCCGGCACGCAGGTGGGCGTTCGCATGATCGAGAAGCGGCGTGCCATAGCCCACGGAGAGGTTCTCCAAACGCAGCACATCCCGACTGCTCTCGGCCATGTCGGCAAAGTCCAGCTTCATGCGCCAGCTCAGCCCGGGCTTCTCCACACGGTCCTCGCTTTCCACGTAGCGCTCCAGCTTCTTCTCCCGCGCCTTGGCCTTCATGGCCACCTTTTTCGCGAGCCGACGCACCGATGGCTGACTGGGCTTGGTCGTCGCTTCCACCGATAACGCCTGGTTCCGCGTCTGGACAATGTCCTGGTGCAGCCGGCGCGTCTCAGCCCGTTCATCTTTCCACTGGCTCCACTGTTTCTCGCGGCGCTGCTCCCACGCCTCAAGGTAAGCCGTATAGTTGCCCACGTATTCCACCAGCGTGTGGGACTCCTCATCCAGCTCGAAGATCTTGCCCACGATATTATCCAGAAAAGTGCGGTCGTGGGAGACCACCAACAGCGCGCCCTGATAAGCCCGCAGCCAGGTCTCGAGCCATTCCAGCGCGTTGATATCCAGGTGGTTCGTCGGCTCATCGAGGAGCAGAAGCTGCGGGTGGTGCAGGAGCAGCCGGGCCAACCCCAGGCGGGTCTTTTGCCCCCCGCTCAAGATCCGCAAAGGCGTCTCGAAGCTGAGGTTTTCCAGTCCCAACGCCTCCATCACAGCATCGATCTCATGATCCTCCGGGATGGAGCGGGCCAGAGATTCCATCACCTCCAACGCCTCACCGTACGCATGCAGCAGTTCGGCCTGGCGCGGCCCATCGGCTTCGGAGAGAGCCGCGGCCAGGGAAGCCACGCGCGCCTCTACCTCGTTCAGTTCCGCCTGCGTTCCCTTGATGAACACCTCGACGGTTTCCGCCTCATCGTCCTCGATCCCCTGTTCAAGATACCCCACTCGCAAACCGGACGGGTTCAACTGCACAGCACCTCGATCAGGCAACTCCTGGCCCGTGATGATGCGCAGCAGGGTCGATTTTCCACAGCCGTTGGGGCCGATCAGCCCTACGCGTTCGCCCTCATTCAACGTGAATGAGACGTTATCAAGAATGACAGCCGTACCATACGACTTGGCAATATTCGATACTCTCAACATACATAACTCCTCAGACATAAAAAAAGAGCCGCGGGCAAATGCACCCACGGCTAGATCGGAAG
>JAVEWB010000421.1:0-2673 GCA_034004765.1 Anaerolineae bacterium | reverse complement strand
TGATCTACACGACGAACGCCGTGGAAAGCCTGCACCGCAGCTTGCGCAAGATCATCAAGACGCGGGGCAGCTTCCCCAACGACGAGGCCGCCACCAATGCTGTTGTTCCTGGCTATCCGCAATGCCGGCATCCACTGGAAACAGCCGGTTGAATGGACCGTTGCGATGGGGCAGTTTGCGATCTTGTTCGACGATCGCTTCCCGGTCTCAGCGCGCTGAGGCCGGGAAGCATGTTGCCCGCGACGTCACTTAGACAGATTTTCGGACACACCCGATCCGTCGACCGACTGCGATTTCAACCAAGCCGCTCCCCACCCAGCTGACCCCATCAAGTGCCCATGAGCATGCAGAGAACGCAGGCACCCAACGGTGTCGACAATGCTCTAAACCGAGCTCTCATCCTTGACCCTGGCTGTGTGAAAACGCGGTGCGTGGTACGATTCTCCTGGGAGCGGATCGGAGGATCGGATGCAGCGTTTTGTGGAGGGTGTGGATCGAAGCCAGTCGACGCTGTTCCCCGAATGCCTTGAGGACTGGATTGGCGAGGACAATCCGGTTCGGGTGATCGATGTGTTTGTCGATGAGCTGGATCTGGGCGGGCTTGGCTTCGGTGGCGTCGATCCGAAGGCGACGGGGCGGCCGTCCTATCATCCCTCGGTTCTGCTGAAGCTCTACGTCTATGGCTATCTCAATCGGGTCCAATCGAGCCGGCGCCTGGAGCGCGAAGCCGGTCGCAACGTGGAAGTCATGTGGCTGACCGGGCGCCTGGCTCCCGACCACAAGACGATCGCCGACTTCCGCAAGGACAATGGCCCGGCCATCCGCAAGGTCTGCGCCCGGTTCGTCGAACTCTGTCGAACGCTGGGCCTGTTCGCCGAGGCCGTGGTTGCGATCGACGGCAGCAAGTTCAAGGCGGTCAATAACCGGGATAAGAACTTCACGCGCGCCAAGATGGAGCGGCGCCTGGCTCAGATCGAGGAGAGCGTGGCGCGCTATCTCCACCAGCTCGACAGCGCCGATCGTCAGGAGCCGTCACCGGCCCTTGCGAACAAGGCCATCCGCCTGAAAGAGAAAATCGCCAAGTTGAAGGAGGAGATGCAACGCCTTGAGGCTCTCAATGCCAAGATGCTCGACACGCCGGATCAGCAGATCTCACTCACCGACCCCGACGCCCGCTCGATGGCAACCAGCGGACGGGGCTCCGGCGTGGTCGGCTACAACGTGCAGGCGGCCGTCGACACCCGGCATCATCTGATCGTCACCCATGACGTGATCAACATCGGCACCGATCGTGCGCAACTCGCGCACATGGCCAAAAAGACCAAGGCGGCTCTCGGAGTTGGGACGTTGGATGTCGTTGCTGACCGGGGATACTTCAGCAGCCTCGAGATTCTGGCCTGTGACAAGGCGAACGTCACGGTCACGTTGCCCAAGCCGATGACGTCCGGCATCAAGGCAAAAGGCCGGTTCGGCAAACAGGACTTCCGCTACGTGGCCAAAGAGGATGTCTACATCTGCCCCGCCGGGGAGTGCCTCAGATATTACTTCACCAATGAGGAACAGGAGGACTAAACCGCTGACGCGGTAGTGGGTGGCGATCTTTGGGCTGACCGGTCTGGCGGCTCCTGTGTTGAGATTGGTGATTTTTACCTCACTCAGGACAGGAGCATTGCCATGACGGACGAGAGCATCAGCCCGTTGCGCCGGCGGATGACCGAGGACATGCGGATCCGCGGCTTCTCGGCGCAGACGCAGCGCGGATACCTGCGGGTGGTTGGAGACTTCGCGGCCTTTCTGGGCGCTTCGCCGACGACGGCGGGGACGGAGGACCTGCGGCGTTATCAGGTTCACCTGCGCACCAGCGGGGCGACGGCGACGTCGATGAACGGGGTGGTATCGGCACTGCGTTTCTTCTTCGGCGTGACGCTGGGGCGGGACGACGCGAACCGGGGCCTGACGACGGTGCGCGAGCCGCGCAAGGTGCCGGTGGTGCTGAGCCCGGCGGAAGTGGCGCGCCTGCTGGATGCGGCGCCGGGTCTCAAGTACCGGGCGGCACTCAGCGTCGCCTACGGGGCTGGCTTGCGGGCCGCCGAGGTGGTGTCGCTCAAGGTCACCGACATCGACAGCGAACGGATGGTGATCCGGGTCGAGCAGGGCAAGGGGCGCAAGGACCGCTACGCCCATCTGTCGGATCCTCTGCTGGCGCTGCTGCGCGACTGGTGGAAGGACGGCCGGATGCGCGGCGTGATGCTGCCTGGCGGCTGGCTGTTTCCCGGCCAGAACCCGGTCAATCCGCTGACGACACGCCAGCTCAACCGGGCCTTCCACGGTGCCCGGGAGGCAGCCGGGATCGACAAGCCGGTGTGCCTGCACACGCTGCGCCATTGCTTCGCCACCCATCTGCTGGAGCAGAAGGTGGACATCCGGGTAATCCAGGTTCTTCTCGGGCACAAGAAGCTGGACACCACGGCCCGCTACAGCCGGGTCGACAGCCGCACCCTGCGCGCAGTGAAGAGTCCGCTGGAGTATCTGGGCAGGCCGCCCGCCTAGGTTGTGTACCCATAAAGGGGATTCCCTTTGCGGGCGGAATATGATTCAAGCTTCCAAACTGCGGGAGCTTTGAGATGGCGCGTTTCGATGTGAGCGATGCGGAGTGGTCGTTGATCGCTCCGC
>JAVEWB010000420.1:0-2674 GCA_034004765.1 Anaerolineae bacterium | reverse complement strand
GGTCGAGGAGCCGCGGTTGCAGCCCTACCTCGCGCCCGACCGGATCCGCGCGGCGCTCGATGCCCGCGCGTACGTCGGCGACGCGCCGGAGCGCGCCCTGACACTGGCGCGGGTCATCCGGCAGACCCCTGCCACCCGCGAGCAGGGCCAGGAGCCCTAGCACAGGCTCCTTGATCCTTCGCGATCGAGGAACTCACCCAAAACGAGGAGAGAGCCCATGACATCCGATCAAACCCTGCACGCCGGCAGCTCTGCTGATAAAGCCCCCTACCGCGTTCTGGTCGCAGCCCGCAGCCAGGAAGACCTCACCCTGCTGCACGTGGGATGCGCACTGGCACAGGCCCACGAAGGGGAAGTCCATTTACTCACCATCACGCCGGGAGACGACACACCCACCTGGCTCAAAATCCCCGAAGACTGCCAGACTACCCCTGTCCACGTCTCGATACGGTCCGGGAAAGCCATCAGCACCCTGATTCTCCGGGCCATTCAGGAGCTTCACCCCGATCTGCTGATCCTCGGTTGGGATGGCCGGCAAAGTCAGGGGCGCTACATCATGGGGCGCACGCTCGACCCCGTCATCCAAAGCGCGTCCTGCAATATACTCGTGGTACGGGGTGCTCCGCAAGACCCCCTCCAGCGCATCCTCATCCCCATAAGCGGAGGTCCCAACGCCCCGCAGGCGTTCGCCCTGGCACGCGCCCTGGCACCCGGTGCCGAGATCACGGCGCTTTACGTCGTGCCGGACCATCTGGGGAAAGCCGGGCCGCTGGTAGGTAAAGAACGACTGGAAGCCCTGGTACAGGAGCTGCCACAGCAGGAGACCATCCGCCGGCAAGTGACACAGGCGGCCCACCCGGCAGAAGGCATCCTTGCCGAGGCCGCCCGCGGGTACGATCTCGTACTGCTGGGAGCCACCAGTGAAGACATCATCGGGAGATTCCTCTTTACGGCGATTCCCCAGACCATCCTGCTGAAAGCCCCCCTCCCGGTCATGATCATCCGCCATCGACTGCCGCCCCTGAAGTCCTTGGGCAGACAGCTTTGGGTCCGGGTCTTCGGATTGGTCCCCAGTCTCACCGTACAGGAGCAGGCACAGGTCTACAAGACCGTGCGCCGGGGCTCCCGCAGCAGCACCGATTTCTCCGTCATGATCACCATTGCTGCCGCCATTGCAGCGTTAGGGCTGCTGCTCAACAGCCCGGCGGTCATCATCGGCGCGATGTTGGTGGCCCCCTTGATGACCCCCATCTTAGGGATGGGATTGAGCATCGTCATGGGTGACCGGCGGTTCCTCTGGACTGCGTTTACCACCACGCTCCGCGGGATCCTGCTGGCCATCACTATGGGAGCCCTGATGGCACTGATCGTGCCGGGAGCTTCGATCACCCAGGAGATCCTGAACCGGGGCAATCCCACCCTGCTGGATCTGGCCGTCGCCTTAGTTTCGGGGGCGGCAGCAGCCTATGCACTGAGTCGCCACGATGTCTCCGCGGCCCTGGTAGGAGTCGCCATTGCGGCTTCCCTGGCCCCACCCCTGACGGCCGTAGGGATCAGCCTGGTCTTGGGGCAATGGACGATCGCCGGTGGCGCGCTGCTGCTCTTTCTCGCCAACATGGTCTCCATCGTTGCCTCCGGCGGCCTGACCTTCTTCCTGCTGGGATTCCGCCCGGAGCCGGGAGAGCCGGGACGGACACGCACCCTACAGCGCGGAGCCCGGAGCATCGCG
The DNA here is from genome assembly GCA_034004765.1 of Anaerolineae bacterium. Lineage (GTDB taxonomy): Bacteria > Chloroflexota > Anaerolineae > B4-G1 > SLSP01 > JAVEWB01. The sequence goes on along the minus strand of JAVEWB010000420.1, from coordinate 945 downwards.
GTCCTGCTTCTGCTGGTCATCGTGCCACTCGCCTATCTGACCCACCAATCCTATCAGGCAGCCCAGTTGCGGGCGGCCATCGATGGCGCTCTGCGTCAAGAGGTACAGAAAATATCCGGAGCAGAATTAGTCGCCTGGGAACTTACACAAGCCGATACGCAGGGGACTCTCGACGCTGCAAGACGTCAGCTTTCCGGCATCGACCGGTTCGTCGAAGAGCTCTCCCGAGCGACAGAAGAAGAGACACTGGACATCGCTGCGACACTGCGCATCCCACAAGTGCTCTCCCATCAGGAGGCCCGTGCGCTCCAGGATCAGGTAGCCCTGCACTTAGAGAGACCGGTTGCGCTCTCTTTGGAGATGATTCCCACGACCAGCCTGCACGCATCGATCCCCCCAACACCCACACCGACCGGCGTCCCCACGGCCACGCCCACGACACCGCCCACGCCGACGCTTTCACCGACCCCGCGTCCCACCCGTACGCCCTCCCCCACACCTACGCACACTCCCACCGTCACGCCCTGGGTTTTGACGGTCGAACCGCCGATCGGCAGCGTGGTTTCCGTGCGCTACTCGCCCGGCGGCATGATCATCGGGCGGCTCACCCGAGGTGCTGCCGTCGAGATTCTGGAACCGCCGCTGACCGTCAAAGACGAACGCTGGTATCACATCCTCTCCATCGAAGACCGGTTGGAAGGCTGGATCCCGGCGGCCGCCCTGGAGCCTTGAGCACACGCCGCCTCACCCCACGGCCCAACCTCACACCCCTACCCCCTCTCCACTCCGTGGCGAGGGGGTAAGGCGAATTGTCCTCCTGCAACTCTGCGCTACAATAACGGCCCAGTATCCTCAAGCAGAAAGCGAAGAGCCATGAGCGATTCTTTCATCCTTGAAACAGCCTTGCAGCCTACCGGCGATCAGCCCCAGGCGATCGATCTCCTG